>NZ_MJIR01000080.1:0-38294 GCF_001878835.1 Microbacterium sp. AR7-10
TACTGACCCACGCACCTAGCAATCGGCGAGGCAGCACGAGGGGGCGGCTGAAGCCTGCGCTCTAGCGGGGGCCTCGCTGGTCGAGCGGCTGGCGGGCTTCGGGGATGCCAAGCGTGTTGTGCTCTGCGGCGGTGGCACTGACTCGCGCGAGCAGCGATGCCGGGCACCAGCCGCGGACTGCGCCGGTGAGGAGGAGCGCAGCGCCGAGCGTGGCGGCGATGGCGAGCGGCGCGTCGTGCAGGTTGCTGAGCGCGAACGCGCCGGTCAGCGCGCCGACAGCGGCCCGCACGACGCGTTCGATGCTTCCCGGAGCGCAGACCGGGGCGCGGCGGCGGGAAGTCACGGCGCCTCGGCGGCTGCGCGCTGCTCGGCGACCTGGCGGCGCACGTCGTCCATGTCGAGCGCGCGGACGCCGGCGATGAGGCTGTCGAGCTGGGCCTGGCCCAGCGCGCCGGGCTGCGAGAAGACGAGGATCCCGTCGCGGAAGGCCATGAGCGTCGGGATGGACGTGATGCGGAACGCCGCGGCCAGCTGCTGCTGGTCCTCGGTGTCGACCTTACCGAACACGATGTCGGTGTTCGACGCGGCAGCTCGGTCGAAGACGGGCGCGAAGCTGCGGCAGGGGCCGCACCATGCCGCCCAGAAGTCGAGGAGCACCATGCCGTCGCCGGCGATGGTCGAGTCGATCGTTTCGATGGTGATGTCACGCGTGGTCATGTTCGGGGTTGCTCCCTGGATCGGTGATGGTCGGATGGGCCGGCGTCAGCGCCCGATTGCGAGGCCGGTCGCCGCTGACGCGCTCTTGAGCGCGCCGAGGTCGGTGACGTCCGCGAAGCCGGCCTCGCGCATGAGCGCGACCGCCTGTGCTGACCGGCTGCCGGACCTGCAGTGGACGAAGTAGGGCGCATCAGGGTCGAGCGAGGGCAGTGCCGCGGCGAGGTCGCCGTTCGACACGTCGAGGAGGACCGCGCCGTCGAGGTGACCGGATGCCAACTCGGGCGCGGTGCGCACGTCGATGACGACGGCGTCCGCTGGAGCTGCGACGCTGCCAGGGGGCGTCGATGCGCAGCCTGTCGTGACGGCGGCGAGCGCGAGGCCGGCGAGGCCGGCGAGCTGGGTTCTGGTCATGGTGTTCTCCGGTGAGCGGTGTCGTTCAGGTGAGCGGGAGGTGGAGCGCGAGCTGCTGCACGAGCAGCGCGACGGCCACGCTGAGCACGAGCACCGCGAATCCGGTGCGCAGTGCCCGTTCGGGGATGCGGCCGGTGAGCGCCGAGCCGAGGAAGGAGCCCGCCACGGCGATTGCGGTGAACGGCAGCACCAGCGCCCAGGGGATGTCGGGGAGTGCTGGTTGGGCCGCGAGCCCGGCGAGCGATTGCATTGCGATGACGAGCAAGGATGTGCCGATCGCGGCCGACGCGGGCAGGCCGGCGAGCAGGATCAGCGCGGGGACGATGAGGAAGCCGCCCCCCCCCGCGCCGACCAGCCCGGCGAGTGAGCCGACAACCGTTCCGAGCACGAGGACGAGGGCGATGCGCGGCCGAGCGGGCTCCGCCCGGTCGTGACGCGGGCGCCGGCGAAGCATCGCCACCGCGGCGGCGATCATCGTGCCGGCGAGCAGCACCATGAGCACGCCTGGGGGCAGCGTGCGGCCGAGCAGCCCGCCGACGAGCGCGCCGACGACACCGGCCGCTCCGAAGACTACCCCGACACGCCAGCGCACGCGGCCCGCGCGAGCGTGCTGCAGCAGTCCGAGGGCGCTCGTCGTGCCGACGATGAGCAGTGACGACGCGATGGCGGCTCGCGGCTCCACGCCGCCGACGGCGGTCAGGATGGGCACGGCGAGGATCGAGCCGCCGCCGCCCAGCAGGCCGAGGCTGATGCCGACCAGCAGGGCGAGCGCAAGAACGGCGATGGTGGCGGTCGGCGTCATCGGGCGCCTCGATCCTCGGCGGTCAGCTGGTCGCCGGCTCGCGCCCGGTTGTCTGGAGCCACCCGAGGTAGGAGCCGTCGAGCTCGACGACGTCGACGCCGGCCCGGCGCAGTGCGCTGGCGACGACGCTGTTGCGCACGCCGCTCTGGCAGTACGTCACGACGGTGCCGTCCGCGGGCAACTCGTCGAGGTGCCACAGCGCGCGGCCGCCGCTGAGGTGCGCGGAGCCGGGGATGTGCCCGTCGGCGTGCTCGGAGCTGCCGCGCACGTCGACCAGGTTCGCGTCGGCGAGGCCGTCGAGCTCCTCCGGCTGCAGCAGTCGGGGCTGCACCAGCTCGAGCCCGTCGAGGGAGCGGATGAAACCGTCGACGGCGTCGATGCCGACCCGCACGAGGTGGTCGCGCATCCGCTCCGCCTCCTCGCGGTCGTCCGCGAGGAGAACGAGCGGCCGGTGCTCCGCCTCCGGATCGTAGACCCACGCCCCGTAGGTCGCGGCCTTCGCTGCGCCCGGGATGTTGAGGGAACCGACCACGGTGCCGTCGTGCACCTGCCGGCGGTCCCGAGTGTCCACCAGGATCGCGAGGTCGCGCTCCAGGAGGTGCTGCACCTCCGCAGTGGACCGCTCGGGGAGCGGTGCGCGGGGGTGGAGCACCGCGGGGCCGGTGCGGTTCTGGGACTTCATTCGGGCGAAGTACGCGTGGGCGTCGGGCTGGCCGGAGAGTAGCTCGTCGACGAAGCCTTGCTCGTCGTCGGCGGCGAGGTAGGGAGCCCACCACGAGAAGGCGCGCTCGTAGCCGACGGTCGTCGCCGCGATCGCGCCGAGCGACTTGCCGCACGCGCTGCCGGCACCGTGCGCTGGCAGCACCTGGACGTAGTCGGGCAGTGTCAGGAAGCGGTCGCGCAGGCTCGCGAAGAGTTGGTGAGCGCCCTCGAAGCGGGTGTCGACGCCGCCGGCCGCCTCGTCGAGCAGGTCCGGTCGGCCGACGTCGCCGACGAACACGAAGTCGCCGGTGAGCATGAAGCCCGGCTCCTGGGCCTGCGCGCCGTCGGTCACGAGGAACGACAGGTGTTCGGGCGTGTGGCCGGGGGTGTGCACCGCTCGCAGCGTCACGTTGCCGACGACGATCTCGTCGCCGTCGTGCATCCGGTCGGCGTCGTCGAAGCCGGTGCCGTAGGTCCAGTCGGGTCCGCCCTCGTCGGAGACGTGCATGCGGGCACCGGTGCGCGCCGCGAACTCGCGGGTGCCTGAGAGGTAGTCGGCGTGGATATGGGTCTCGGTGACGTGCGCGATGCGCAGGCCGTGCTTGTCGGCCAGTCGCATGTACTCGTCGACGTCGCGGCGGGGGTCGATCACGATCGCCTCGCCGGTCGCCTGGCAACCGATGACGTAACTCGCCTGTGCGAGGTCCTCGTCGTAGATGCGCTCCAGCAGCATGATGCTCTCCTTGTTCGTCGTCGTCGTCGTTGTAGTCGTCAGCAGTGGCAGCGGTCGGCCGCCGGGACGCCCCCGAGGGCCTCCTCGACGTGCTGGCCGCATCCGGCCCAGCTCGGCTTGCCGCAGCGGTCGCAGGTGATGCGTGCGCACATGGTGATGTCCTCTCGTCAGTGGATCAGCGGCCGAACAGGCGCGCGAGGAAGCCGGGTCGCGAGGCCTTCGCCTCATCGATGTCGCGCTGCGTGTGCCGGCCGGGGCACCAGTCGGATGCCGGGACCGTGCGGCGCACGTCGTTCACGTGCTGGCCGCAGCCAGCCCAGGTCGTCTTCCCGCAGATGTTGCACTTCGCGGCTCTGCACATCTCGCCCTCCTGGCGGTGTCGATGAAGGTTGAATACCCCGGGGGGTATCCAAACTATACCCTGGGGAGTATGGTGGATGTCAACCCAGGAGGAATCCGATGAGCATCAGCCCAGACATCGTCGCGGCGCACGACCCGGAGGCGAAGCGCAAGATCGTGAATCGGCTGCGGCGCGCGCACGGCCAGCTGGCAGCCGTCATCGCTGCGGTCGAGGACGAGGCCCACTGCCGCGACGTCGTGCAGCAGCTCTCCGCAGTGTCGAAGGCCGTCGACCGGGCTGGCTTCCTGGTGGTCGCCGGTGCCCTGAAGGAGTGCCTAGCCGAGGAGCCGGGCGACGGCGAGCGCATCGACGAGCTGGAGAAGCTCTTCCTCTCGCTCGCTTAGAGATTCCGGCGGGCGTCTCCGTGCCTCGGTAAGCACGCCGAGCAAGTGTGGCCCTCGCCATGCTTTTCCCTGGTGGGCCGCCGAGGCAAAGAAATAGGGCCAGGTGCGAACTTCCTCCAAGGGTGGTCCCTTGGTCGAAAGTTCACACCTGACCCGTCTGTGGGTGAGTAACGGGGCTTGAACCCGCGACCCCCGCGACCACAACGCGGTGCTCTACCAGCTGAGCTATACCCACCATGCGCCTGCCGGAGCTGGCGACTCGACAAGTCTATTACATGTTCGGAGTGAACTCTGACACCGTGTGGGCGGCGATGTCGCGCGCCTGATCGGAGGAGGGCCCGGGGGCGTCGATGAACACCGCGGAGCGGTAGTAGCGCAGCTCGCGGATCGACTCGAGGATGTCGGCGAGAGCCCGGTGACCGCCGTGCTTCTCGGGCGCCTGGAAGAAGACGCGGGGGTACCAGCGGCGGGCGAGCTCTTTGATGCTCGAGACGTCGACGTTGCGGTAGTGCAGGTACTGGTCGATGTTCGGCATGTACCTGGCGAGGAACATCCGGTCGGTGCCGATCGTGTTGCCGGCAAGCGGCGCCCTGCGCTCGAGCGGGACGAAGCGCTTGATGTAGGCGAGTGTCTGCTCTTCGGCCTCCGCGAGGCTCACACCGTTCGGGATCTCGTCGATCAGGCCCGAGGTGCGATGCATGTCGGTCACGAAGGCGTTCATGTTCGCGAGTGCGGCATCACTCGGTCTGATGACGATCTGGAAGCCGGGGTCGATCAGATTCAGCTCGAAGTCGGTGATCACGACGGCGATCTCGACGAGTTCGTCGACCGAGAGGTCGAGGCCCGTCATCTCGCAGTCGATCCAGACGAGCCGGTCGTTCTCAGTCGCAGAAACCATGGTTCGATCCTAGCGACGGGGCCCGACACGGTAATCTGGAGACCGCACGCCTCCTTAGCTCAGAGGAAGAGCATCGGCTTTCTAATCCGTTGGTCGCAGGTTCGAATCCTGCAGGGGGCACCTCGTCAGTTCCGCAGTGCCGCGACCGCGTCGTCCGCATCCCAGAACTCGCCGACCAGGCGGAACGCTCCGGATGCCAGGTGCAGGCGCTCCGCGCGGTAGCGGATACCCAGGGGATCGGCGATCACGCGGAGATGACCGCGAATGGCGCCGCGCGCGTCGACCACCCGCCACAGGTGGTCGCCTGCCCGGTCGAGGTGCTCGGAACGGCTGCGAAGGGATGGTGTCTCCCACAGGAGAGCGGGGTGCGTCTCGGTCAGCGAAGTCATGCTGTCTCCTTCCTCGATTCGAACATAAGGACGGCCACCGACATTCCGTCCCGTAGACTCGGCGGCATGCCCGCGACCTCCCCGTACGCCGCTCGCCTCGCCGAGATCCCGGTCGAACGCCGTGAGGTGGAGGTGCTGGGATCGACCACGGCGTACTGGGTGTACGGCGAGGCCGCGGAGGATGCGCCGACGATCGTCGCCGTGCACGGTTTCCGTGGCGAGCACCACGGGCTCGAGCCGGTCGTGGCGTACCTGCCCGACATCCGGATCATCTCTCCCGACCTGCCCGGCTTCGGCGAGACACCGCCGATCCCGGATCGCGAGCACGACCTCGGGCTCTACGCCGGGTGGCTGTGCGAGTTCGCCCGCGCCGTGGCCCCGGGGGCTGTCATCCTCGGGCACTCGTTCGGGTCGATCGTCGCGGCCGCGGCCGTCGCGAGCGGCCTTGAGACGCCGCGACTCATCCTGATCAACCCGATCGGGGCGCCCGCGCTGGAGGGCCCGAAGGGGGTACTCACCCGGATCGCGGTGCTGTACTACGTGCTCGGCGCTCGTCTGCCCGAGCGGTGGGGCACGGCCCTGCTGCGTCATCCGCTCACGGTGCGCGTGATGAGCATGGCGATGGCCAAGACCCGCGACCCGGCGCTGCGCCGGTTCATCCACGATCAGCACGACACCTACTTCTCGCGCTTCGCCGATCGGGATGTGCTGCACGACGCCTTCGTGACCAGCGCGTCGCATGACGTGCGGGCCTTCGCGGGCGTGATCGACGTGCCGACTCTGCTGATCGCGGCTCAGCGCGACGACATCACGCCCATCGAGGCCGAGCGTCGCCTCGCGATGATGTTCCCTCGTGCGGAGCTCGTGGAGATCGCCGAGGTCGGCCACCTCATCCACTACGAGGCCCCGGCCGAAGCGGCCGGGGCGATCCGCCGTTTTCTCAGACTTCCCGTCGTGCGAGGCCGATGAGCCCGGCCACCCGGAAGGGGATGACCTCGCCCATGGCCAGCGAGGTCTCGGTGCGCTCGACGCCGTCGATCGACAGGATCCTGGCGTCGGTGTCGAACAGGTGACGGGCGTCGCGGCACGCGACGCGGGCGAGCAGATCGATCGACCCGCTCAGGCCATGCGCCTGCACGATCTCGGGAACGCGTGCCAGCTCGGCGATGATCCGCGGCAGCTCCGTCTGCCGCACGCCGATGCTGATGAACGCCTGCAGGGGGAATCCCAGCACCTCGGTGGAGAACGAGCGCTCATACGACTCGAACACACCGGTCTGCTCGAGCCGGGCCATCCGGGCCTGGATCGTGTTGCGAGACAGTCGGAGGCGGTCGGCCAGCTTCACCACGGTGGTGCGAGGGTCTTCCGCGAGGGCGGTGAGCAGTTCGAGGTCTGTGCGATCCAGGACGGGCATAGTGCCACACGATAGCAGGGCGGATCGCCCCCGGATTGGGCAACCTGCTCAGGGATCGTGAACATGCTTGAGCGGGGTGCCAGGCCGACGTAGCATTCGAGGAAGCCCGACACAGCAGTCGGGAAGCCGTGCACGCCCCACGAAGGCCGCCACGTCAGGAGGACGCCGATGTCACCGAACACCAGCCCGATCGTCGACGCACAGAACGATCTCGAACTCACCGAGCGCATCATCGCTCCGGACGGCATCCGCGTGCCGAACCCCCAGCTCGACCGCTGGATCGACGACATCGACTACGTGGCGATGCGCGAGCTGCACCGCGACATGGTGGTGCTGCGGCGCATCGACTCCGAGGGCGTGGCGCTGCAGCGTCAGGGTCAGCTCGGGCTGTGGGCGCCGTGCAACGGACAGGAGGCGGCGCAGATCGGCACCGGCCGTGCGCTCGCGCCCAACGACTTCGTGTTCCCCAGCTACCGCGAGACCGGCGTGATGTACACCCGCGGCGCCGAGCCGGGCGACTACGTGCGGATGTGGCGCGGCGAGGAGGGCGCGGCTTACGACCCCGCACGGCTCGGCATCGCGCCGCTGCAGATCATCATCGGCGCCCAGACCCTGCACGCGGTGGGTTACGGCATGGGGATCCTGCATGACGGCGCCGACGAGGTCGCCGTCACCTACTTCGGCGACGGCGCCACCAGCCAGGGTGACGTCAACGAGGCGATGATCTTCGCATCGTCGTACCGTGCTCCGGTGGTATTCGTCTGCCAGAACAACCACTGGGCGATCTCCGAACCGGTCGGACTGCAGTCGCAGTATCCACTGGCGGGCCGGGCGCCCGGATTCGGCATCCCCAGCCTGCGCGTCGACGGCAACGACGTGCTCGCCTGCATGGCGGCGATGCGCTGGGCGCTCGATCACGCGCGCTCCGGCAAGGGCCCCGCGTATCTGGAGGCGGTGACCTACCGCATGGGCCCGCACACGACGGCAGACGATCCGAAGCGCTACCGCGACGACACCGAGCTCGCCCTGTGGCGCGATCGTGACCCGATCGCGCGTGTGGAGGCGCATCTGCGCGCGGTCGGGGAGCTGACGGACGAGCACCTCGAGTCCGTGCAGCAGACCGCCGACGACGTCGCGCGGGAGATGCGTGCCGCATGCATCGGGATGCAGACCCGCCCCGCTCTCGCCGTGTTCGATCGCGTGTACGCCGAGCCGCACTCCGGTCTCGAGCGTCAGCGCGACGAGTACGCCGCGTACCTGGCATCGTTCGAGGAGGCCTGAGATGACCCGGATGACGATGGGCAAGGCGCTGAACGCGGGCCTGCGGCAGGCGATGCTCGACGACGAGAAGGTCGTGCTGATGGGCGAGGACATCGGCACGCTGGGCGGTGTGTTCCGCATCACCGACGGGCTGAAGGACGAGTTCGGCGCGAAGCGGGTCATCGACACGCCGCTCGCGGAGTCGGGCATCGTCGGAACCGCGGTCGGGCTCGCGTTCCGCGGCTACCGTCCGGTGGTCGAGATCCAGTTCGACGGATTCATCTACCCCGCGTTCGACCAGATCGTCTCGCAGGTCGCGAAGCTGCACTACCGCACCCAGGGCCGGGTGAAGATGCCGATCACGATCCGCGTGCCCTGGGCGGGCGGCATCGGCGCGGCCGAGCACCATTCGGAGTCTCCCGAGGCGTACTTCGTGCACACCGCAGGACTGCGGGTGATCGCGGTCTCCGACCCGCAGGACGCGTACCGCTGCCTGCGGCAGGCGATCGCCTGCGACGATCCGGTGCTGTTCTTCGAACCGAAGCGGCTGTACCACCACAAGGGGGAGGTCGACCTCACGGCACCGCTCGCCGACGCTCCTCCGATGGGTCTGGCTCGCGTCGTGCGTCACGGAACAGATGCCACGATCATCACCTACGGCGCGATGGTGGGCACCGCCCTCGACGCGGCCGCCGCAGCGGAGGACGAGGGCGTGTCGCTCGAGGTCATCGACCTGCGCTCGCTCTCGCCCGTCGACTACGAGACGGTCTGCGCTTCCGTGCGGCGCACGGGTCGCGTGGTGGTGGCGCACGAGGCATCCCGTGAGGCGGGTGTGGCCGCGGAGGTCATCGCGAGCATCACGGAGTACTGCTTCGAGTACCTCGAGGCGGCACCCGTGCGCGTCACGGGGCACGACATCCCCTATCCGCCCGCGAAGCTCGAGCAGTTCCACCTGCCCGACCTGGACCGCATCCTCGACGCCGTCGACCGCGTGCTCGATCGTCCGCACAGCCTGAGCGCAGCCGACGCGAAGGGAGACGAGCGATGAACGCCGAATTCCGCCTGCCCGACCTGGGCGAAGGACTGACCGAGGCAGAGGTGGTGCAGTGGCTCGTGCAGCCGGGTGACGCCGTCGCGCTGAATCAGACACTCGCCGAGGTCGAGACCGCCAAGGCCGTCGTCGAGCTGCCCTCGCCGTACGAGGGCACCGTCGCCACGTTGCACGCCGCCGCGGGCGACACCGTCGCGGTCGGCGCCCCGCTGATCGCCTTCGACGTCGCCGGCGAAGAGCCCCGGACGCCCGCGGCGCCCGCCGAAGCCGCTGCTCAGGAGAAGGCGCAGCCCAACCTGGTGGGATACGGCGCAGCTCCGGCATCCGGGCAGCGTCCGGCCAGACGGGCTCGCAGAGGCGGAGCGACTCCCGCGGCCGCGGCCGACGCCGACGTGCTCGTGGCCGCCCCGCACGATGTGCTTCCGCCGAGCGTCGCCGAGCCGGTGGTGGGGGAGCGGCCCCGTTCGACTCCTCCCGTGCGCGCCCACGCGAAGCGTCTCGGCGTCGATCTCGCGCTCGTCGCCGCCGAGATCGGCGACCGGGTCATCACCCGTGCGGACGTGGATGCCTATGCCGAGCGGACCGGTGCGACCGGTGCGATCACCGTCGAGACGGGGCCCGTCTTCTCGCCTGCACCGCCCGCTGCGGCGCCGGGGGAGCGGGCCCAGACCCGGATCCCGATCAAGGGTGTGCGCAAGCACACCGCTCAGGCGATGGTGCACAGCGCGTTCACGGCTCCGCACGTCACCACCTTCCACACCGTCGACGTCACGGCGACGATGGAGCTGATCGACCAGCTGAAGGGCGACAGGTCGCTCGCCGAGCACCGCATCGGGCCGCTCGTGGTGATCGCGAAGGCGGTGGCTCTCGCCCTCGGGCGCAACCCGTCGCTGAACGCGACGTGGGATGAGGCCGCCGGTGAGATCGTGCACAATCACTTCGTCGACCTCGGCATCGCCGCAGCGACCGAGCGAGGCCTGATCGTGCCCATCATCCGCGACGCCGAGCGGCTCTCGCTCACCGGGATGGCCGACGCCCTCGCCCAGCTCACGCAGACGGCACGAGCCGGCCGGACCAGCCCGGCCGAACTCGCCGGCGGCACCTTCTCGATCACCAACATCGGCGTCTTCGGCATCGATGCGGGCACGCCGATCCTCCCGCCAGGCCAGTCCGGGATCCTCGCCGTGGGGGCGGTGCGCCGTCAGCCGTGGGAGCACCGTGGCGAGATCGCCCTGCGTCAGATGATGACGCTGAGCCTGTCGTTCGACCACCGACTCGTCGACGGGGCCGAGGGTGCGCGCTTTCTCAAGGACGTCGCCGATATCCTCGAGCAGCCGGGCAGGGCTCTGCTGTACTGACGCATCGAGCGGGGCCTGCTCCGTCGGCGCGAGACGGCCACGCGCGCGCGGTCAGTCCGCGCCGGCGGTGAGGGCGGCCAACGCCATCGAGGCGAGCACGCGCGCGGTGTCGGCGTGCTCGCGCAGGGCGGCCGAGGTGCTGTGCGGGGTGGAGTTCAGCAGCCCGAAGCACGCCTGCACACGCAGACGCAGCTGGTCCCGCTCGCCCGCGACGAGAGAGCCGAGCGCATCGATCCACAGCCCGATGTACGCCCGCTGCAGCCGCCGCACGTCCGACTGCGACTCCTCGGACAGGTGCGAGAGGTCGCGGTCCTGCACGCGGATGACGGCGGCGTTGCGCAGCGCGAAGTCGACGTGGAAGTCCACGAGCATCGCCATGCGCGTGCGTTCGTCGGTCGCGTCCCGCACGACAGCCGTGCCACCGGCGGCGAGGTCTTCGCTCACGCCGATGAGCAGGGCGCCCAGGAGCGCCTGCTTGCCCGCGAAGTGACGGTACACGGCAGGGCCCGAGACGCCCACGGCGGCGCCGATGTCTTCCAGACTGACGCACGAGTACCCCCGTGCGCCGAACAGCTCGGCGGCCGCGACGAGGATCGCATCGGTGCGCTCGGCTTTGGCGCGGTTGCGCGGCGTGACGGCCGTTGTCATTTCGGTTAATCCTCGCTAACCTGAATTGCCGGGGTTAGTGAACACTAACCTGTCTGGCGCATTTTTTCCGCAACGGTCAAGGAGGACCCGCGATGCCGGTCACCCAGCAGGCTCTCGCCGAAGAGCTGCGCAAGCGCCTCGCCGCCGCGGCACTCGGCGGTCCGCAGCGCTCCCGCGAACGGCATGTCGCTCGAGGCAAGATGCTGCCGCGTGATCGCGTCGATCGGCTGCTCGACGAGGGCAGCCCCTTCATCGAGGTCGCCCCTCTGGCTGCGCACGGACTGTACGGTGACGAGGCGCCGGGGGCCGGGGTGATCGCCGGCATCGGGCTCGTGCACGGGCGGCACGTGATGGTGGTCTGCAACGACGCGACCGTCAAGGGCGGCACCTACTTCCCGATGACGGTGAAGAAGCACCTGCGTGCTCAGGAGATCGCACTCGAGAATCGCCTGCCGTGCCTCTACCTGGTCGACTCGGGCGGAGCCTTCCTTCCAAGACAGGACGAGGTGTTCCCCGACCGCGACCATTTCGGACGCATCTTCTTCAACCAGGCGCGCATGTCCGCCGCCGGCATCCCGCAGCTTGCGGCGGTGCTGGGCTCGTGCACCGCGGGCGGCGCGTACGTGCCCGCCATGAGCGACCAGACCGTGATCGTGCGGGGCCAGGGCACCATCTTCCTCGGCGGTCCGCCGCTGGTGAAGGCCGCGATCGGCGAGATCGTCACGGCGGAGGAGCTGGGCGGGGGAGAGCTGCACGCCCGTCGATCCGGGGTCGTCGACCACCTGGCCGACGACGACGAGCACGCCATCGAGATCCTCCGTGACATCGTCGCGACCCTGCCTCAGCCTGCGCAGCCGGCCTGGCAGGTCGAGCCGAGCATCGCTCCGGCGGAGACCGGAAGCCTCTACGACGTCGTGCCCGTCGACGTCAACGCCGCCTACGACGTGCACGAGGTCATCGACCGGCTCGTCGACGCCGACAGCGTCAGCGAGTTCAAGCCCGAGTACGGCACGACCCTGGTCACCGCGTTCGCCCGGCTGCACGGCCACCCCGTCGGCATCATCGCGAACAACGGTGTGCTGTTCAGCGAATCCGCGCAGAAGGGCGCGCACTTCATCGAGCTCTGCGATCAGCGCGGCATCCCCCTGCTGTTCCTGCAGAACATCACGGGGTTCATGGTCGGCACGGACGCGGAGGCAGGGGGAATAGCGAAGGACGGGGCGAAGATGGTGACCGCGGTCGCCACCACCCGCGTGCCGAAGCTGACCGTCATCATCGGCGGCTCATTCGGCGCCGGCAACTACTCGATGTGCGGCCGGGCGTACGCGCCGCGGTTCCTGTGGAGCTGGCCGTCCAGCCGCATCTCGGTGATGGGCGGTGCGCAGGCGGCTTCCGTCCTCGCCACGGTGAAGGAGGATCAGCTCGCCGCGGCCGGGACACCGTGGACCCCCGAGCAGCGGGCCGACTTCGAGATGCCCGTCCGCAGCCAGTACGAGGCCCAGGGCGAGCCCTACTACGCCACAGCCCGGCTGTGGGACGACGGGATCGTCGATCCCGACCAGACCCGCGACCTGCTCGGACTCGCGCTCGACGTCGTCTCCCGCACGCCCCTGCCCGCCCCGCGCTTCGGCCTCTTCCGGATGTGATCGCCATGACCATCGACACCGTCCTCGTCGCCAACCGTGGCGAGATCGCCCGCCGCATCATCCGCACTCTGCGCGAGCTCGGAATGCGCAGCGTCGCCGTGTACAGCGACGCCGACGCGCACGCACCGCACGTGCAGGAGGCCGACCAGGCCGTGCACATCGGCGGCGCCGCCGCGTCGGACTCGTACCTGAACGTCGCCGCCATCATGGCCGCCGCGGCGGCATCCGGGGCCCAGGCCATCCACCCCGGGTACGGCTTCCTCTCCGAGAGCGTTCAGCTGGCCCGCGCATGCGCCGCCGCCGGTGTGATCTTCGTCGGCCCCGGCGAGCGCGCGCTCGAGATCATGGGCGACAAGGCGACCGCGCGCGACCACGTCGCGCTCCACGGCGTGCCCGTGGTTCCGGGGTTCACCGCCGCGGGCATGGATGACGACGAGATCCGGGCTCGCGCCGACGAGGTCGGCTATCCGCTGCTCGTGAAGCCCAGTGCGGGCGGCGGCGGCAAGGGGATGGAGATCGTCCGCTCGGGCGACGAGCTCGCCGGAGCGCTCGCGACCGCGCGCCGCGTGGCGACCGCGGCTTTCGGCGACGACGCGATGGTGCTCGAGCGCCTCGTGCAGCGACCACGGCATATCGAGGTGCAGGTCTTCGGCGACACGCACGGCACGGTCATCGCCCTGGGCGAGCGCGAATGCACGCTGCAGCGGCGTCATCAGAAGGTCATCGAGGAGGCGCCGGCCGCCACCCTCCCCGACGCCGTGCGCCGTCGCCTGCTCGACGCTGCGGTGGCCGCGGCGACGAGCGTCGAGTACGTCGGCGCGGGCACGGTGGAGTTCCTCGTCGAGGCGGATGCCGTGGACGACGTGTTCTTCATCGAGATGAACACCCGTCTCCAGGTCGAGCATCCCGTCACCGAGGAGGTGACCGGCCTCGACCTGGTCGCCCTGCAGCTGCACATCGCCGCCGGAGGCGCGATCGAGGCGCCCCCGGCCGTGCGCGGTCACGCCGTCGAGGCGAGGGTGTACGCGGAATCGCCCGAGAGAGGGTTCCTGCCGTCCACCGGACGCGTCCTGCTGTTCGATCCTCCGCGCGATGTGCGCGTGGATGCCGCGATCGAGACCGGTTCGGAGATCAGCGGCTTCTACGATCCGATGATCGCGAAGGTCATCGCGTACGGTGCTGACCGGTTGACGGCGCTGCGTCGTCTGGACGCCGCGCTGGCCCGCACGGTCGTCCTGGGCGTCGAGACGAACATCGCATTCCTGCGCGCTCTGATCCGCGACGACCGGGTGCGTCGCGGCGACCTCGACACGGGTCTGATCGAGACGATGCTGCCGTTCGCCGCTCCGCAGCCGACACCCGCGATGCTCGCGGCTGCCGCGCAGGCCGCCCCGCTCGGCCGTCGCCCCTCCGCCGCCGACATCTGGCACGAGCTGCCGGGCTGGCGCATCGGAGGCTCGGCGGCGCCGCCGCCGATCGCGTTCGTCACCGATGACGACACCATCGTCGAGGCGCCGACAGCGTACGCGCACGGCATCCCGACGGCCGTCGACGATGACGGCGCCGTCTGGGTCTTCGCCGACGGCATGACGACGCGCCTGCGTCCGCTCTCGCGTCGTGAGCGCATGCGACGCCGTCTCGCCGAGCGCGAACGCGCATCAGCGCCCAGCCGGCCCGAGGGCCGGGCGCCGATGCCCGGCAGCATCGTGGCGGTCCACGTCGCGGACGGCGACATGGTGCGAGCGGGAGACCCGCTCGTCTCCATCGAGGCGATGAAGATGGAGCATCCGGTGCTCGCGCCCCACGACGGCACGGTGCACCTGCTGGTCGCCCTCGGCGATCAGGTGCGACGGGACCAGCCCGTGGCACGAGTCAGCGAACAGGAGACAGCATGAGCGCCCAGACCGAACTGACCGGTGTCGACCTTACCGAGGAGCAGCGCGAGCTCGCCGCGATGGTGCGCGAATTCGCGGAGGGGGTCGTCGCGCCGCAGGCGTACGAGGCCGATCGCACGCACACCCTGAACCTCGACGTCGTACGGCAGATGGGGGAGATGGGACTCTTCGGTCTGCCGTTCTCGGAGGAGTACGGCGGTCAGGGCGGCGACTACCTGGCGCTCGGCCTCGCGATCGAGGGCATCGCCCGTGTCGACCAGTCGCTGGCGATCACCCTCGAGGCCGGCGTCAGCCTGGGCGCCATGCCCGTCTACCGCTTCGGCACCGATGCGCAGAAGCAGGAGCATCTGCCCGCGCTGCTGGCGGGCGAGGCGCTGGCGGGCTTCGGTCTCACCGAGCCGGAGGCGGGCAGCGATGCGGGTGCCACCCGCACGACGGCGCGTCTCGACGGCGGCGAGTGGGTGCTCAACGGCAGCAAGCAGTTCATCACCAACTCCGGCACCGACATCACCCGTTTCGTCACGATGACCGCCGTCACCGGCACCACGCCACGCGCCGACGGCGGCGAGCGCAAGGAGATCTCGACGATCATCGTCCCGAACGGCACCCCGGGGTTCACCGTCGAACCGGCGTACGACAAGGTCGGCTGGAACGCATCCGACACGCATCCGCTCACCCTGGACGACGTGCGCGTGCCCGCGGAGAATCTGCTCGGCGAGCGCGGCCAGGGGTTCCGCAACTTCCTCAGCATCCTCGACGAGGGACGCATCGCGATCGCGGCTCTCGCGACGGGTGCGGCCGAGGGATGCCTGGAGGCCGCCGTCGACTACGCCAGCAAGCGCACGGTGTTCGGCGCGGCCCTCAGCACGAGGCAGAACGCCCAGTTCACGCTGGCTCGCATGCGCGCCCGCGTGCACACCGCACGACTCGCCTGGCATCACGCCGCACGCCTGCGCGACGCGGGCCGTCCGTTCGCCGAGGAGGCGGCGATCGCCAAACTTGTCTCGGGCGAGGCCGCGATGGACAACGCGCGCGACGCGACGCAGATCTTCGGCGGCAACGGCTTCATGAACGAGTACTCCGTCGCCCGGCACTACCGCGACTCGAAGATCCTCGAGATCGGCGAGGGCACCACCGAGGTGCAGCTGCTCGTCATCGCCCGCTCGCTCGGCCTGGTCGGATAGCGTGCGAGCATGACCGACATCGTCCAGCGCGGCCTGTACTTCGAGGAGTTCGAGGTCGGCGCGCGTTATCTGCACCGGCCGGGTCGCACGGCGACCGAGGCCGACAACGTGCTCTTCACCACCCTCACCATGAACACGCAGGCGCTGCATTTGGACGCCGCGTTCGCCGATGCGCAGCAGCCGTTCGGCCAGCGCCTGATGAACTCGATGTGGACCCTGTCGACGATGGTGGGCGCGTCGGTGGCGCAGCTGACCCAGGGCACGCTGGTCGCGCAGCTGGGATTGGGTGACATCTCCTTCCCGCATCCCCTGTTCCACGGCGACACGCTGTACACCGAGAGCGTGATCGTCGACAAGCGGCTCTCGGCATCCCGTCCCGGTCAGGGCATCTGCACGATCGAGCACACCGGGCGCAACCAGGACGGCATCGTCGTGGCGACGGCGACACGCACCGCTCTGATGCTGTGTCTGCCAGAGGGCGAGCGATGACCCTCGACATGGGCCCTGCGCTGCTGTTCTGCCCCGCCGACCGCCCCGAGCGGTTCGCGGGGGCGCTGCAGAAGGCGGATGCCGTGATCCTCGATCTCGAGGATGCGGTGCTTCCCGATGCCAAGGCGCAGGCGCGGGAGAACATCGTCGCCGCCGACCTCGACCCCGGTCGCGTCATCGTGCGTGTGAACGCACCCGAAACCGCGGAGTTCGCCCGCGACGTCGGTGCGCTGCGACGCACGCCGTTTCGCACGGTGATGGTGGCCAAGAGCGACGACCCGGCGGCGTTCGATGCGTTCGGCGCCGAGTTCGGGCTGATCGCCCTGTGCGAGACCGCCCGTGGGGTGCACCGCGCCGGCGAGATCGCCGCCCACGAGCGCGTCGTCGGCCTGATGTGGGGCGCCGAAGACCTGGTGGCCTCGCTCGGCGGCTTGTCGAGCCGCTTCTCCGACGGGCGCTACCGCGACGTCGCCCGCGCCGCCCGGTCTCAGATCCTGCTCGCGGCGGGGGCGTACGGCCGCGCGGCCGTCGACGCGGTGCACCTCGACATCGACGATGTCGACGGTCTGGCCGCCGAGGCCGCGGATGCCGTGGCATCCGGGTTCGGGGCGACCGCGTGCATCCACCCGAAGCAGGTCCCGGTGATCCGCGACGCATACCGGCCCGACCACGCGACGATCGCCTGGGCGGAGGCCGTGCTCACCGCCGCCGAGGGGGAGCGGGGGGTGTTCCGCTTCGAGGGGCGGATGATCGACGAGCCCGTGCTGCGGCACGCCAGAGCCGTCATCGAGAGGCGCTGAACTCAGACCGGGATCGTCTCGAGCAGGCGCAGCGTGCCGGGCTCGGCGACGAAGCGGTGCACCGAGCCGTTGTGCAGGGAATCGCCCACCCGGGGCAGCGACCCGCCAGACACGTGCATGAGCAGCGAGCGGATGACTCCGCCGTGGCTGACCACGATGATCGACTCCGCGCGCGGTGCCGACCGTCGACGCGAGGCGCGGACGATCCGCTCGAGCGAATCCAGCGCGCGCTCACGCACCTCCTCGAGGGTCTCCGCCCCGGGGACGGCCGAGGTCCAGTCACCCCACGTCTTCAGGTAGTCCTCGACGAGCATGCCCTCGCCGTCGCCGAAGGTGCGCTCGCGCAGCCCGCGAGTGAGCGCAGGCGAGCCGAGGCCGAGCTCGTCGGCGATGATCTCAGCCGTCTGCTGCGCGCGCACCAGTGGACTCGCATAGATCGCGTCGTACCGCTCGTCGGCGAGGGCGGCGGCGGCTCTGCGGGCATCGTCGCGCCCGGTCTCGTTGAGCGGGATGTCGGTCGTGCCCTGGATGCGGCGAGCGAGGTTCCAGTCGGTCTGTCCGTGGCGTACGAGTGTCAGCAGGGTCACCACTCGAGCCTAGGCGACGCTCCGATGCGCACCGCTCAGAGAGCTCCGAGACGGGCGGCGAGCGCGGTGAGCACCTCGGTCGTGCCGCCCTCGATGACCTCGTCGGCCCAGGCATCCGCCCTCGTCGGCTCGTGGTTGACGATCACGATCGGCATGTCGCGCCGTCGTGCGCGCTCGATCACGCGGATGCCGGAGTTCACCGTGAGAGATGTGCCTGCCACGACGAGCGCGGCCGAGGCGTGCACGAGCGATTCCGCGAGCGCGAAGCGCGCGGTCGGCACGAACTCGCCGAAGTACACCACGTCCGGCTTCAGCATTCCGCCGCAGATCTCGCAGGTGGGGATGACGAATCCTGCTGTGCTCTCCGGCGACACGTCGCCGTCGGGGTTCAGCACGATGTTCTCAGGAACGAGGACCCACGGGTTGAGCTGTTCGATGCGCTCGGCGATCGCCCGGCGGTCGTACACCTGCCCGCAGTGCAGGCAGAGCGTACGGTGCATGGTGCCGTGCAGCTCGATCACGCGGCGGCTGCCGGCGCGCAGGTGCAGTCCGTCGACGTTCTGGGTGACGACCCCGGTCGCCGCGCCAGCGCGCTCCAGCGCCGCGAGGGCACGGTGGCCACCGTTCGGGTCGGGCGCCGTGAAGGCACGATAGCCGAGATGACCGCCGAGCCAGTACCGCCGACGCGCGGCCTCATCGGAGAGATACGTCCGGATGGTCATCGGGGTCGAGCGCGGTGGTGCGCCCGCGCCGCGGTACGCGGGAATGCCGGAATCGGTCGAGACGCCCGCGCCGGTCAGCACAGCGAACGGCCGGTCCTGCAGCAGCCCGACCGTGCGCTCGACGGCGTCGGAGGCGGTGTCCGAGAGCTCGAGCGACTGCACCCCGAAAGTCTATGCGGAGGACGGCGCGTCGGGTCCGTCTCGACCTGACAGCATGGACGGATGCAGCTGCATCACCTCCGCGACGCGCACGACCCGGTGCTCGACGACTACCGCTCGCTCACCGACACGGCCCTGCGCCGGGTGCGTGAGCCGGCCGGCGGACTGTACATCGCCGAATCGGCGAAGGTCATCGAGCGCGCTCTGCAGGCGGGGCACCGCCCCCGGTCGGTGCTGACGCAGCAGAAGTGGACGGACGCCGTCGCCGAACTGCTCGGGCAGCGCGACGTGCCCGTGTACGTCGTGACCGACGAGGTCGCCGAGCAGCTCACCGGATTCGCGGTGCACCGTGGGGTCATGGCGGCCATGCACCGGCCCGAGCCGGCACGCCTGCAGCACCTGCTGTCGCAGATCGACACGGAGCGCCCGCGGATCGCCGTCCTGGAGGGGCTCACCGACCACACCAACGTCGGGGCGATCTTCCGATCCGCCGCGGCACTCGGCGTCGACGCGGTGCTCGTCAGCCCCACCTGCGCCGACCCGCTCTATCGCCGTGCGGTGCGCGTGTCGATGGGCACCGTGTTCCAGGTGCCGTGGACGCGGATCGACCGCTGGCCCGCCGGCATCGACGACCTGCGCTCAGCCGGGTACCTCGTCGCCGGGATGACCCTGGGACACGGCGCGATCACGCTCGACGATCTCGTGGCGCAGTCACCCGAGCGGCTCGCGCTGATCTTCGGCACCGAGGGCGACGGCATCCGGCCCGAGACCGACCGTCTGCTGGATCGACGGGTGACGATCCCGATGATGGGAGGGGTGGACTCGCTCAACGTCGCAGCGGCGTCGGCGGTGGCGTTCTACGCGACGCGCTGAGCAGCGGACCCGCCCTCAGTCGAGGTCGCGGCGCAGGTACGGCATCGCGTCGGGACGCTTCGCGGCGATGGTGTCTCCAGACGACTGGTGCCGCAGACGCCGCAGCACCCACGGCACGAGGTGCTCGCGTGCCCAGCCGATGTCTTCGGTGCGCGCCTCGCGCCAGGTGCGCACCGGCATCGGATCCGGCTGCATCGGCTGCAGGGCGTTCGGCACGTTCAGCGCACGCAGCACCATGCGCGCGACCTCGTGATGGCCGAGCGCGTTCAGGTGCAGCCGGTCGTCGGCGAAGAACCGGGTGTCCTGGATCACCTTCAGCGCCCACTGATCGGCCACGATGCAGTCGTGGCGCTCGGCGATCGAGCGCACGTTCTCGTTGTAGATCGCGACCTTGCCGCGGAACGGCCGGAACACGGGTGTGAAGTGCGTGTCGATGCCGGTGAACAGCACGACAGCGGCGCCGGTGGAGGCCAGGCGCTCGACGGCCCGTTCGAGCTGAGCGGCGATGTCGTCGGGGTCGGTGCGCGGACGGATCACGTCGTTTCCTCCGGCGCAGATCGACACGAGGTCGGGCTTCAGGGCGACAGCCGGCTCGATCTGCTCCGCGGCGATCTGGGCGATGAGCTTGCCGCGCACAGCGAGGTTCGCGTACGCGAAGTCGTCGACGTCCTGGGACAGCACCTCCGCGACCCGATCGGCCCAGCCCCGGTGACCGCCCGGCGCGCGGTGGTCCGGATCGCCGATGCCCTCGGTGAACGAGTCGCCGACCGCGACGAATCGTCGCCACGGATGCGGACCCTCGTTGGCGACGTACGGGGTGCGCGTCGAATCCTGATCGAGCATCGTCTCTCCTTCGACAGGAAGTGCCGGGGGCGCCCCGAGCACAGCATCCGAGCCTACCCCCGGCCTCGAACCGAACTGTCGGCGGGCTGGATTATCGTAGATGCGATGCTCTCTCCGTCCTTTCCTCAGCGCGCGCCGTGGGGTACCGCCGACAAGCTGAGAGCATGGCAGCGCGAGGCGCTCGAGCAGTACTTCCAGGCCGATCAGCGCGATTTTCTCGTCGCCGCGACCCCCGGCGCCGGAAAGACCACCTTCGCCCTGACGCTGGCGGTCGAGCTGCTGCGCATGGGCGAGGTGAACCGGATCATCGTCGTCGCGCCCACCGAGCACCTGAAGACGCAGTGGGCTGATGCCGCCGCACGGGTGCACATCCGCCTCGACCCGCGATTCCGCAACAGTCATTGGGCGCCGTCACGGCAGTACCACGGAGTGGTCGTGACCTATGCGCAGGTCGCCGCGAAGTCGTCGGTGCACCGCCATCTGACCGAAGACGCGAACACGCTCGTGATCCTCGACGAGGTGCACCACGGCGGTGACGCGCTGAGCTGGGGCGACGCGATCCGCGACGCCTATGGTCCGGCGAAGCGGCGGCTGCTGCTCTCGGGCACGCCCTTCCGCAGCGACACCGCGCCGATCCCGTTCGTCGAGTATCTGCCCGACGAATCGGGAGCACGGGTCTCCAGCACCGACTACGCCTACGGCTACGGGCGCGCCCTGGAAGACGGCGTCGTGCGCCCCGTGCTCTTCCACATGTACTCCGGGAAGATGCGCTGGCGCACGAGCGCCGGCGACGAGCTCGAGGCGCACCTCGGCCAGGACAACACCAAGGACGTCACCTCGCAGGCCTGGCGCACGGCGCTGGACCCGGAGGGGGAGTGGATGCCCGCGGTGCTGCGCGCCGCCGACCGGCGCCTCTCCGAGATCCGCCACCACGTTCCCGACGCCGGCGGGCTGGTGCTCGCCACGGACCAGACCGTGGCCCGCGCGTACGCGAAGATCCTGCACAGCATCACCGGGCAGCAGCCCACCGTCGTGCTCAGCGACGACGCATCGGCGTCGGAGCGGATCGAGCGCTTCAGCGCCGACGACCGGCGGTGGATGGTCGCGGTGCGCATGGTGTCGGAGGGTGTGGACGTGCCCCGACTCGCGGTGGGCGTGTACGCGACCTCATCCTCGACGCCGCTGTTCTTCGCGCAGGCGATCGGGCGCTTCGTGCGCGCCCGCCGGCGTGGTGAGGCGGCGAGCGTGTTCCTGCCGAACGTCCCCGTGCTGATGACGCTCGCGAACGAGATGGAGAAGCAGCGCGATCACGCGTTGGACCGTCAGACCAAGGACGACGACGGCCTCGAGGACTCGCTCCTGGAGAGCGCCAATCGCGAGGACGATGCGTCGGATGCCCTGACGCAGGAGTTCAGCTACCAGGCGATCTCCTCGCTCGCGCACTTCGACCGCGTCGTCTTCGACGGCAAGGACTTCGGCCAGCTGGCCGAACCCGGCACCCCGGAGGAGGAGGAGTTCATCGGGCTTCCTGGGCTGCTCGAGCCCGAGCACGTGCACGACCTCCTCATGCAGCGTCAGGCTCGGCAGAGCAAGCTGCGCCAGGCGCGTGAGGCGGCGGCTCCTCCCGAGCAGGAGTCGACCCTGCCGGCGCCGCTGCACCGCACCCTGCGCGAGCAGCGGCAGCTGCTCAACAGCCTGGTCGGCCTGTACGCCAGGCAGACCGGCGAGCCGCACGGTGCGGTGCATGCCGAGCTGCGGCGCGTGTGCGGCGGACCCGCCGTCGCGCAGGCGACCGTCACTCAGCTGCAGTCACGGATCGACGTGCTGCGCAAGCGCGTGCGCTCCTGAGCGGCCTGCGCTTCGGGCATCCGAAATCCTGTCAATCGCTGTCCTGACGCGGTTCCTGCGCGTGGCCGTCGATACCGTTGACTGTTCCCCACAGCACGGAGGATGCATGAACGCGCCCGCACAGCCCACCCCCGCCGATCGCCGGCAGTGGGCACGCTATCTGGTCGAAGAGCGCGCCGAAGGCGCCGTCTACACGAACCTCGCCGCACGTCGCCACGGAGAGGAGCGCGAGATCCTGCTCTCGCTCGCCGACGCGGAGCGCCGTCACGAGCAGCACTGGCTCGACCTTCTCGGGGGAGAGCCGCAGAGGCTGCCGAGGGCCGGCCTGCGCTCGCGGATGCTCGGCTGGATGGCCTCGCGCTTCGGATCGATCTTCGTGCTCGCCCTCGCGCAGAGCGCCGAAGCCCGATCGCCGTACGACACCGAGAGGTTCGCGACGGCCGCGATGCGCGCCGACGAGAAGGTGCACCACGAGGTGGTGCGCGGGCTCGCCGCGCGCGGACGCCGACGACTGTCGGGCTCGTTCCGCGCGGCCGTGTTCGGCGCGAACGACGGTCTCGTCTCCAACCTCGCGCTGGTGCTCGGCATCGGCGCCACCGGCGTGAGCGGCCCGTTCGTGCTCTTCAGCGGAATCGCCGGACTCCTGGCGGGTGCCCTCTCGATGGGTGCCGGCGAGTTCGTCTCCGTCAGATCGCAGCGCGAGCTGCTGGCATCCACCGAGGAGAACAGCGATGCCGATGCGAACGCGGGCGACCTCGACATCGACGCGAACGAACTGGCCCTCGTCTACCGCGCGCGCGGCATGGGTCAGGACGAGTCGCTGATCCGCGCGCAGCGCGTCGTGCAGGCCGCGCAGGCGGGCATCCGCCGCGACTCGACAGGACCGATCGGAACGCACTCCGACCACGAGGTGATCGGCAGCGACTGGGCCGCGGCGATCTCGAGCTTCCTGCTGTTCTCCTCCGGGGCGATAATCCCCGTGCTGCCGTGGATCTTCGGCCTCAGCGGCACGACGGCGATCATCGTCGCTCTCGTGCTGGTCGGGATCGCCCTGCTCGCCACCGGCGCGATGGTGGGCATCCTCTCCGGCGGGCCGCCCCTCAAGCGCGCCCTGCGCCAGCTGGCGATCGGCGTGGGCGCGGCGGCGATCACCTACGCGCTGGGGCTCGTCTTCGGCGTCGGCGCGGTCTGAGTCGACCCTCGCAGGCCCTGCCGTCAACCCCCTCCCGCGCCGCCCGCTGATCGGGCTGACTGGGAGGTCCATCCCCGAAGCGAGGAGTTGAAGATGCCCCAGATCATCGAGACCGTCGACGTGAACGTCCCCGTGACCGTCGCCTACAACCAGTGGACGCAGTTCGAGAGCTTCCCGCACTTCCTCGACGAGGTCGTCTCGATCACCCAGATCGATGACACGCACAACCACTGGGTCGTCAAGGTCGGCGGTGCGCAGCGCGAGTTCGACGCCGAGATCACCGAGCAGCACCCCGATGAGCGCGTCGCCTGGCGCAGCGTGGGCGGCGAGACCGAGCACGCCGGTGTCGTCACCTTCCACAAGCTCGACGACCGCACCACGCGAGTGACCGCGCAGATCGACTGGGACCCGCAGGGTCTGCTCGAGAAGGTGGGCGCACTGGTCGGTGCCGGTTCGCACGCGGTCAAGAAGGATCTCGACAACTTCAAGAAGTTCATCGAGGGCCGGGGCGGCGAGACCGGCGCGTGGCGCGGCGACGTCGAAGCCTGAGCGTCGTTGCGAGTGTCGGTCGTCATCCCGGTGCGGGATGACGCGGAGCTGCTGACGCGCTGTCTCGACGCCCTGCGCGAGCAGACGCGACCGGCCGATGAGGTGATCGTCGTCGACAATGCATCCTCGGATGCGTCGGCGGCGATCGCCGCGTCCGCCGGCGCGCGTGTGGTGACGTGTCCCGAGATCGGCATCCCTGCCGCGGCTGCAGCCGGGTACGACGAAGCCGCCGGAGACCTCATCCTCCGCCTGGACGCCGACTGCGTGCCGCCGCCGACGTGGGTGCACGACGCGGTGGCGTCGTTGTCCTCGACGGCGACCGTCGCGGCGACCGGCGGTGCGCGATTCATCGACGGACCGCGTGCCCTGCGCTGGACGGCGGAGGTCTACCTCGGCGCGTACACGGCCGCCGCCGGCGCGGCGCTCGGACATCGTCCGCTGTTCGGCTCGAGTCTGGCGATGCGGACGGATGCCTGGCGCGCGGTCCGCGCCGACGTGCACCGCCACGATGCCGAGACCCACGACGACCTCGACCTGTCCTACCACCTCGGCGAGGTGGGGCGCATCGGTCGGATCAGGGGAGGACGGATGGGCATCTCGATGCGTCCGCTGTGGCGGGGTCGCGGCTTCCGCCGCCGGGTGAGGCGCGGATTCCGCACCGTGCGGATGCACTGGCCGGAGGACTTCCCGCCGCACCGCTGGCGGCGTCTGCGGGAGCGGAGCTGAGACGAAGAAGACCCGGATCCTCAGGACCCGGGTCTTCTTCGTTCTGTGCGCGAGGGGGGACTTGAACCCCCACGCCCTATGCGGGCACTAGCACCTCAAGCTAGCGCGTCTACCTATTCCGCCACCCGCGCAGATGTTCGCTGCCGAACGAAGATCGACTCTAGCACGCCCCGCGCACCTGTTCGAACCAGCCCGACTCCCGGGCGCGCCACCCGGGTTGGGTAGCCTGGGCACATGCCCGAGTCTGAGCTGCCCGAAGTCGTCCGCATCGCCCGCGACCTGATCCGCATCGACACCTCGAACTACGGGGGAGGCCGGGCGAACGGCGAGCGCGAGGCAGCCGAGTATGTCGGCGCGTACCTGACCGATCTGGGCCTCGAACCGGAGTACTACGAGCCGATCGAGCGGCGCACCAACGTCATGGCACGCGTGCGCGGCCGGGATCCCGAGCGACCGGCCCTTGTCGTGCACGGGCACCTCGATGTCGTCCCGGCTGTCGCCGCCGACTGGAGCGTCGACCCGTTCGAGGGCCTGGTGCGCGACGGGATGCTGTGGGGGCGCGGCGCCGTCGACATGAAGAACATGAACGCGATGATCCTCACCGCGGTCGCAGACATCCTGCGGGCCGGCGAGCAGCCCGAGCGCGACCTGATCCTCGCGTTCTTCGCCGACGAGGAGAACGGCGGCGTCGAGGGCTCGGCCCTCGTCGTGCAGGAGCGTCCAGACTGGTTCGCCGGTGCCACCGAGGCGATCAGCGAGGTCGGCGGATATTCGATCACCGTCGACGATCACCGCGCCTATCTGCTGCAGGTGGGGGAGAAGGCGATGCTCTGGCTGCGGCTGGTCGCGAAGGGGCGTGCCGGGCACGGCAGCCGCTATCACGACGACAACGCGGTGACGCGGCTCGCCGAGGCGGTGGCAGCGATCGGGCGCACCCGCTGGCCGATCCGACTCACCCCGACGACGCGGGCGCTGCTCGACGGGCTGAGCGCCCTCACGGGCCGGTCGACCGATGACCCGGATGCCCTGGCGGCCGCGGCCGGTCCCGCCGAGGCGTTCCTGCGCTCGACGTTCCGCACCACGACCAACCCGACGGCGTTGACCGCGGGGTACAAGCACAATGTGATCCCGGAGACGGCAGAGGCGCTCATCGACGTCCGCGTCATCCCGGGAACCGAGGACGACGTGCTCGCCGAGCTGCAGCGCATCGTCGGGGACGACGTCGAGATCCAGACGGTCGTGCGCGACATCGGCATGGAGACCGCATTCGAGGGAGACCTCGTCGACGCCATGGTCGCAGCGCTCGGGCGTCACGACCCCGGAGTTCCCGTGATCCCGTATCTTCTGGGTGCCGGCACCGACAACAAGGCGCTCGCATCGCTGGGCATCACCGGATACGGATTCGCGCCGCTGCGTCTGCCCGCGGATCTGGACTTCACCGGGATGTTCCACGGAGTCGACGAGCGCGTCCCCGTAGAATCGCTTGTCTTCGGCCAGCGCGTGCTGGCCGATCTGCTGCGCGGCTGCTGACCATCCCGCGCTCGCGGCCCGTCTCCACCAAGCCCCTGTCAGAAAGCGACGCATGAACCTGCTCGAAGCGCTCATCCTCGGCATCGTGCAGGGACTCACGGAGTTCCTGCCCATCTCCTCGAGCGCGCACCTGCGCATCGTCGGCACCTTCCTGCCGTCCGGCGAGGACCCGGGCGCCGCGTTCACCGCCATCACACAGATCGGCACCGAGGCCGCGGTCGTCGTGTTCTTCTGGCGGGACATCGTGCGCATCATCACCCAGTGGTTCCGCTCCCTCACCGGGAAGGCGCCGCGCAACGATCCCGACGCGCGGATGGGCTGGCTGATCATTCTCGGCAGCATCCCGATCGTCGTGCTGGGGCTGCTGTTCCAGGACTCGATCGAGACGGTGTTCCGCTCACTGTGGATCGTCGCGATCATGCTGATCGTGTTCGGTGTGCTGCTCGGCGTCGCCGACCATGTCGGTGCGAAGCGCCGCAAGCTCGACCAGCTCACCTACGGGCACGGCGCGGCGTTCGGTTTCGCGCAGGCGCTCGCACTGGTGCCCGGTGTGTCCCGCTCGGGCGGCACCATCACGATGGGTCTCTTCCTCGGGTACGAGCGCGCCGCGGCCGCCCGGTACGCGTTCCTGCTGGCGATCCCCGCCGTCTTCGGCAGCGGTTTCTACCAGCTGTTCAAGCACGGGGGAGACCCGGATCAGCATTTCGGGCTGGGTGAGACCTTCGCCGCCACCGGCGTCGCGTTCGTCGTCGCGCTCGGGGTGATCGCGTTCTTCATGAACTGGATCTCGAAGCGCAGCTTCCTGCCCTTCGTGATCTACCGCGTGCTGCTCGGCGTCGTCCTCATCGTGCTGCTCGCGACCGGCGTCGTGCCCGCCGTCTGATCGATCAGCGCTTGTCGAAGCCGTCGCCCCGGCGGCGCAGATAGCGCTCGAACGCCTGCGCGATGGCGTCGCCTGACGCTTCGGGGGAATCCCACGCGTCGCGGGTGCGCTCGAGCTGGCGGATGTACTCCGCCATGTCCTCGTCCTCCGCGGCCGCCGCGTCGATGGATGCCTCCCACGCCGCGGCCTCGGTGCGCATGTGCTCGCGCGCGGGGCCCACACCGGTCAGCTCCTCCAGACGATCCAGCAGCGCCAGCGTCGCCTTCGGCGACGGGGCGGCCGTCGCGACGTAGTGCGGCACGCTCGCCCACAGGCTCGCCGCCGGGATCTCTGCCTGGCTGAAGAACTGGTCGAACACGCTCAGGATGCCCACCGGGCCCTCGTAGCTCGACTTGTCCAGCCCGTGCACCTCGCGCACCCGCGCATCCTGACTCGAGGCGAACACCGAGATCGGGCGGGTGTGCGGCACGTCGGAGAGCATCGCCCCGATCGTGACCAGACCCGTGGCGTCATCGCGCAGTGCGACATCCAGGAACTCGTTCACGAACGCCTGCCACGCGCGCGCCGGCTCGGAGCCGGTCAGCAGCCAGAGCTCGGGCCCGGCGTCGACGGGTCGGGTCGGCCGCCACAGCGTCGCCTCCGGCCACCGCAGCTCTCGACGCCCGTCGGCGTTCAGCTGCGTCGAGGGACGCGTGTACTGGTAGTCGAAGTACAGCTCAGGGTCGACGGCGTGCACCTGTTCGTACTCGCCGGCTGCCCGCAGGGCCGCGATCGCACCGCTGGCCGCCTCGCCGGCATCGTTCCAGCCGTCGAACGCGGCGACGATGATGCGAGAGCCGAGGACGTCCATCCCTCTCCTTCCGGAAGCCGAGTCGATCCCTCCAGGCTAGACCTCACCGTGAAGCGAGGCGCGTCGACCCGGCTAGCATGGGTGCAATGAGCAGAAAGCCCGCCGCAGTCCTGTGGGACATGGACGGAACCCTCGTCAACACCGAGCCCTACTGGATGTCCGTCGAGACGGAGCTGGTCGAGTCCTACGGGGGCACCTGGACGCACGACGACGCGATGCAGCTGATCGGCAGCGGTCTGCTCGAGAGCGGGCGCGTGCTGCGGGAGGCGGGGGTCGACCTCGAACCTCAGCAGATCGTCGACCTGATGACCGATCGTGTCGCGGAGCTCCTGCGCACGCAGGGGGNNCATCGCCGGCGACGAGGTCGACAGGCCCAAGCCGTTCCCCGATCCGTACCTGGCCGCGGCCGCCCAGCTGGGCATCGACATCGTCGACGCCGTCGTCATCGAGGACTCGCCGACCGGTGTGGCCGCCGGCGCGGCATCGGGCGCGGTCACCCTCGGCGTGCCGCACATCGTCGCGCTGGACGGGTGCGGTGCCGACGAGCTGTGGTCGACCCTCGAGGGCCGCACGACGGCCGACCTCGCAGACCTGCACGCCCGATTCGCGAAGGAGGGTGCTCGATGAGCGCCGCACGTCCCAGCGGTCCCTTCCGGGAGGGCGACCGCGTTCAGCTCACCGGACCGAAGGGGCGCCTGCACACCATCACGCTGCGTGCCGACGGCGAGCTGCACACGCATCATGGGGTGCTGCGTCATGCCGATCTGATCGGCCAGCCCGACGGATCCGTCGCGACCAACAGCTCGGGCCACGACTACCTGGCGCTGCGCCCTCTGCTCCGCGACTTCGCGATGTCGATGCCGCGCGGCGCGGCGATCGTGTACCCGAAGGACGCCGCGCAGATCGTCATGCAGGCGGACATCTTCCCCGGCGCCGTGGTCGTCGAGGCCGGTGTCGGCTCGGGTGCGCTGTCGTTGGCGCTGCTGCGCGCGATCGGCTCCGAGGGCACGCTCACCTCGTTCGAGCGCCGTGAGGACTTCGCCGAGGTCGCGAAGGCGAACATCGAGACCTTCTTCGGCGAGAGCCCCGCGACGTGGCAGGTCGTGGTCGGAGACCTGGCCGAGGAGCTGGGCGCTCACCACCCGGCCGGCACGGTCGATCGCGTGGTGCTCGACATGCTCGCTCCGTGGGAGTGCATGGACGTCGTCGCTGAGGCGCTCGCCCCCGGGGGAGTGGTGATCTGCTACATCGCCACGGCCACCCAGCTGTCGCGCGTCGCGGAGTACATCCGAGGCACCGGTCTGTTCACCGATCCGGATGCGTCCGAGACGATGGTGCGCGGCTGGCACGTCGAGGGCCTCGCCGTGCGCCCCGATCACCGCATGGTCGCGCACACCGGCTTCCTGCTCACCGCACGTCGCCTGGCGCCGGGGGCCGTGCCCCCCGAGGTGCGTCGTCGCGCGTCGAAGTCCAGCTACGGTGACGAGGACGTCGAGCTGTGGACGCCAGGCGCGGTCGGCGACCGTGAGATCACCGACAAAAACCTGCGCAAGCGCGTGCGGGAGGCGCAGAAGGCCGCGGGCGGCGCGCGGGTCGCGGCGGCGTCGCGCGAGGGCGAGCGGGCATCGGAATAGACTGGGGCGCGTGCGTAAAACGACCGCTGCCCTCTCGGCCCTCGCCCTCTCCACCCTCGTCCTGACCGGATGCTCGGCCGCGGCGCCGACTTTCGACGGAGCCGCGTGCGAGCGCGACAGCTCGGCGGCGCTGGAGAGATCGGTGACGGTGACCGGAGATCTCGGCGCTCCGCAGGTCGAGATCGAGCTGCCCGTGCACACCGGAAAGCCCGCATACGCCGACATCATCACCGGTGACGGCCGCGCGATCACCGACAGCCGCCAGGAGGCGATCCTCACCCGGGTGCTGGTGAACGGCACGACCGGACAGACGCTGGACGCCCAGCTGAAGCTGTGGAGCCCGGAGTCCGCCGGCGCCGAGCTGTCGGGTGTCGACGAGGCGTTGGCGTGCGCGACGGCAGGCAGCCGCATCGTCGCATCGATCCCCGCTTCGGAGCTTCCCGAGGGCGCCGCGCAGCAGATCGGGCTCGATGCGAACGACAGCCTCGTCGCCGTCTACGACGTGCGCTACACCGCCCTGGCCAAGGCGGACGGCTCCGCGGTGTTCAACGACGCACCCGGCCTCCCTTCGGTGGTGCGCGCACCCGACGGTCGCCCCGGCGTGATCATCCCCGACACGGCCGCGCCGAAGAAGACGATCACCGAGACGCTGCTGCAGGGAGAGCACGAGAAGGTCGGCGACGGCACCGCCCTGATCCGCTCCACCTCCGTCGGCTGGACGAGCCGCAGCGTCGGCCAGACCACCTGGGACGCCACTCTCACCGGCACCGACGGTCTTCCTGCCGAGGTCGTCGACGCGGTCTCGAGCTCGCGGGTGGGATCGCAGCTGATGGTCATCGTGCCGACCGAGTCCGGTGACGACGCCACCGTGTACGTCGTCGACGTGCTGGGCGTCATCCCCGAGGAGCTGATGGGCCGGTGACGCCTGCCCGGATCCCCGCCGAAGAGCGCCTGACGAATCTCGTCGTGGCGCTGATGGCCACGGAGATCGGGCTCACCAAGCAGCAGATCATCGAGAACGTGTCCGGCTACCGGCAGCGCGTCGAGGCAGGCGCGAGGACCGATGCGCTGGAGAAGATGTTCGAGCGCGACAAGGACGAGCTGCGTTCGCTCGGCGTTCCGATCGAGACGATCGGCGATCCCGCCGATCCGCACGATCTGCGCGAGGCCCGCTACCGCATCCCGCAGGCCGAGTACGACCTGCCCACCGACATCGAGTTCACACCGGCCGAGCTCGCCGTGCTGCGTCTCGCCGGGAGCGTGTGGAGCACCGAGTCGGTGTCGATGGATGCCCGGTCCGGAGTGCGCAAGATCCGCGCACTCGGCATCGACGGCGACGAGCCGATCATCGGCTTCGCACCGCGCATCGCCGCCCGGGATGCTGCGTTCCCCGCGCTGCAGGAGGGGATAGAGCGCAGCAGGGTGGTCGTCTTCGAGTACCTCAAGCCGGGGGAGAAGTCGCCCACCCGCCGACGCGTCCGTCCGCTCGCGCAGGTGGAGTACGAGGCGCGCTGGCATCTGTTCGGGATCGACGTCGACGCGGACGCCGAGCGCACCTTCCTGCTCAGCCGCATCGTCAGCGATGTGAAGGTGACAGCGCAGACCTTCGACGTCGCGCTGCGTGAGGGCGCCGCGGCTCGTGCACTCGCGGGTCTGGAGGACGTCGCGGCCGCCCAGCGCGCCCTGCTCGAGGTCACGCCGGGCACCGAGGCCGCGCTGCGGCTCGGCCGTCGCGCCACACCGCGCGCACAGGGCATCGCCGTCGGATACGTCGACCGCGACATCTTCGCCGACGAGCTGGCGTCATACGGGCCAGAGGTGCGGGTGGTGGATCCCGAGGATCTGCGCGATGCCGTGATCCAGCGGCTTCGGGTGATCGCCGAGCGCCACGCCGCCGCCCTGGACGGCCCCGATCGGGAGGAATCATGAGCACCCAGGGCGCCCCGCTTCTCGCTGCCGAGCAGGTTCGGCTCTATCTCACCCTCGTGCCCTACCTGCTCGAGCGCGGGCAGGTGACGCTCGACGAAGCCGCCGCCGATTTCGGGGTGACCCGCGAGGCTCTCCGGGGGATGGTCGAGAAGCTGACGGTCATCGGCCTGCCCGGAGACTCCGGCTACTGGCAGCTGCCGCAGGAGATGTTCGACATCGATTGGGAGCTGCTCGACGAGCACGACATCATCGAGATCACCAACGACGTCGCGCTGCGGCGCGTGCCGCGTCTGACCGCGCGCGAGGCTGCTGCGCTGCTGGCGGGACTGCAGATGGTCGCATCCGTGCCGGCGGTCGCCGAATCGGGCCTGGTCACCGGTCTCATGGCCAAGCTGTCGCGCGGCTCGGCCGGTGCCCCACCCGACCTCGTCGTGGCGCCGGCCGCGGTGACGGAGGTGCAGCGCGTGGTCTCGCAGGCGCTGCACGACGGTGTCGCCGTGTCGTTCCGCTACCAGGCTCCCGACGCGCAGCCCACCACCCGCACCGTCGATCCCGCTCAGATCCGCATCGACAACGGCCAGTGGTACCTGCAGGGCTGGTGTCACCTGCGCACCGCGATGCGCACATTCCACCTCGACCGGGTCAGCGACGCGCGGCTCACCGACATCCCGATCACGCACGGCGACGCCGCCGTCCCCGCCGAGTTCGGCGACGGCGACGGCCCGGAGGGCGAGGTGATCGTCCGGATCCCGGAGCGGCTGGTGCCGCTGATCGGATCGTTCCCGCAGGAGGAGGTCGATCGAGGCGCGGGCCTCGTGACACTCCGCATCCGGATGGCCGACCCGCGCGGCATCAAGCGCGTCGCCGCACGCTTCGGCGGTGCCCTCGAGGTGCTCGACCCGCCCCTCGCGCGCACGACGACCCGCGACTGGGCCGCGGCGGGACTCGACCTCTACAAGACGTCTGAGCGGCAGCACGCCCAGGTAGACTGACCGCAACCTCGATCTAGGAGTCCTTCATGCTCGGCAACCTCAACGGATGGCACCTGGTTATACTCCTCGTCGTCATCCTTCTTCTGTTCGGTGCGGCGAAGCTGCCGGCGCTGGCCAAGAGCATGGGCCAGTCGGCTCGTGTCTTCAAGGGCGAGATGAAGGCCATGCGCGAGGAAGACGCCGCCGACCCCGCCAAGAAGAAGGACGCCGTGAGCGACGTCGACCCCGACGCGCCCGCCGGGCCTGATCGCACAGTCTGATCAGCGTGGCTGCGGTAGATTCCCACGCCGCGAAGGACAGCCAGCCACGCGGCGAACGGCGCATGTCGCTGGGAGCTCACCTTCTCGAGTTCCGCAAGCGGCTCATGCTCGCGGCTGCCGGCCTGCTGGTCGGCATGATCGTCGCGTTCCTCATCACCGACCCGATCATCGCCTTCATCACCGAGCCGATCAACCAGGTCGCGAAGACGAGCGACACGCTCGTCGCGCTCACCTACGATTCGGTCACGGCGCCGTTCGATCTGCGGATGCGCATCGCCTTCTCCATCGGCATCTTCCTGTCGGCACCGATCTGGATGTGGCAGCTCTGGGCGTTCATCATGCCGGGGCTGACACGCAAGGAGATCAGGTACACGGTCGGTTTCCTGGGCGCGGCCCTGCCGCTCTTCTTCGCCGGATGCTACGTCGGCACGCTGGTCGTCCCGCACGTCATCGAGCTGATGGCATCCTTCACAGCCGAGGGCGCCACCAACCTGTACGAGGCGAAGAAGTACTACGACTTCGTCTTCAAGATGATGATGGTCATCGGCGTCGCCTTCGTGCTGCCCGTGTTCCTCGTGGTGCTCAACTTCGCCGGCGTCCTGTCCGGGAAGGCGATCCTCAAGGGATGGCGGGTCGCCGTGCTCATCGCGACCACATTCGCGGCACTCGCGACGCCCGCCGCAGATGTCGTGAGCATGCTGATGCTGGCCGGCATGCTCACGGTGCTGTACTTCGCGGCCGCGGGCCTCACCCTCCTGCTCGACAGACGGCGGCGCAAGCGACGGATCGCCGAGGGCCTCGACCCGGACCTGCGCACAGCATGAGTTCACCCGCCGAGCGCTATGCGGCCGCCCGCGCCGCGGCCGAGCACCCGCACACACAGGCGTTCGCCGCGCGGCAGCGCTTCGCGCTCGATCCGTTCCAGGTCGACGCCTGCTATGCGCTCGAGCGCGGCCGCAGCGTGCTGGTGGCCGCTCCCACGGGTGCGGGCAAGACGATCGTCGGCGAGTTCGCGATCCACCTCGCGATGCAGACGGCCGGGGATAAGGCGTTCTACACCACGCCCATGAAGGCGCTGTCGAACCAGAAGTTCCGCGAGCTGGTCGACGTGTACGGCGCGGATCAGGTGGGGCTGCTCACGGGCGACACGAACATCAACGGCAACGCGCGCATCGTGGTGATGACCACCGAGGTGCTGCGCAACATGCTGTACGCCGACTCCGACGCGCTGCGCGGGCTGCGGTACGTCGTGATGGACGAGGTGCACTACCTCGCCGACCGGTTCCGCGGTCCGGTGTGGGAGGAGGTCATCCTGCATCTGCCCGAGCAGGTGCGCCTCGTCTCGCTGAGCGCGACCGTGTCGAACGCCGAGGAGTTCGGCGACTGGCTCGACACCGTCCGCGGCGACACCGACGTGATCGTGTCGGAGATCCGTCCGGTGCCCCTCGAGCAGCACGTCCTCGTGCGCGATGACCTGCTGCCCCTCTTCGACGAGCGCGCGGGCATCGCGACCGCCCAGGTGAACCAGGAGCTGCTGCGCATCCGCTCGTTCACCGGCTCCCGCCACGAGAGCAACCGCCGCGCGCAGGAGCACCGCAGCAGCAGACACGCCGGCAGGGAGGCGCACCGGGCGCCCCGGGGCGGCAAGCGCCCCGTGCGGCCGTCGAACATGGGCCGCGTCGAGCGGATGGACCGACCCGAGGTGGTGCGGCTGCTCGAGCGGGCGAATCTCCTGCCCGCCATCTTCTTCATCTTCAGCCGGGTCGGCTGCGATGCGGCCGTGCAGCAGGTGCGCCGCTCCGGCGTGCGTCTGACCACGCAGGAGGAACGCACCCTGATCCGCGAGATCGTCACCGATCGCACCCGTGCATTGCAGGACGAAGACCTCGACGTGCTCGGCTTCTGGCAGTGGCGCGACGACCTCGAGCGCGGCGTCGCCGCCCATCATGCGGGCATGCTGCCCGCGTTCAAGGAGGTCGTCGAGGAGCTCTTCCAGCGCAAGCTCGTCAAGGCGGTCTTCGCGACCGAGACGCTCGCTCTGGGCATCAACATGCCGGCGCGCACGGTGGTGCTCGAGAAGATGGAGAAGTTCAACGGCGAGGCCAGGGTCGCCATCACGTCGGGGGAGTACACCCAGCTCACCGGCCGCGCGGGACGCCGTGGGATCGACATCGAGGGTCACGCCGTCGTCCAATGGACCGAGGGCATGGATCCTCAGGCGGTCGCCGCCCTGGCATCCCGCCGCACGTATCCGCTCAACTCCAGTTTCCGCCCGACCTACAACATGGCGGTCAATCTCATCGATCGGTTCGGCAGGGCACGGGCACGCGAGATCCTCGAGTCGTCGTTCGCGCAGTTCCAGGCCGACAGGTCTGTCGTGGGCCTCGCGCGCAAGGTGCGCGAGGCGGAGGAATCCCTCTCCGGCTACCGCGACGCGATGACGTGCGAGCACGGCGACTTCCTCGAATACGCCGCGATGCGGCGCGAGCTCAGCGATCTCGAGAAGAAGGACCGACGGGATGCCGGAGGGCGTGCCGCGCGTGACAAGCGCCTCAAGAAGATCCAGGGGCTGCGCACGCGCATGCGTCGGCATGCCTGCCACAGCTGCCCCGACCGTGAGGCGCATGCGCGCTGGGCGGAGCGGTACTTCTCGCTCAAGCGCGACACCGACCGCATCCGCCGACAGATCGAGACGCGCACCGGCACGGTTGCGCGGATCTTCGACCGGGTGATCGACGTGCTCCAGGTCGTCGGCTATCTCGACGGCGAGGGCGATCGCCTCTCGCTCACCGACGCGGGCCGCACCATGCGCCGTATCTACGGTGAGCGCGACCTGCTCGTCGCCGAATCCCTGCGCCAGGGGCTGTGGCGCACCCTCGACGCGCCGTCGCTCGCCGCGATGGCCAGCTGCCTGGTCTACGAGCCGCGGCGCGACGAGCAGAACATGGGGGAGCGGGGCCTGCCGCGCGGCGCGTTCCGCATCGCGTACGACGCCACGACGAGGCTGTGGGCAGAGCTCGACGATCTCGAGCACGACTACTCGCTGCCGCGCACCGAGCCGCTGGCGCCGGGACTTGCCGCAGCCATGCACGCGTGGGCCCGCGGCGGATCGCTCGATCGGGTGCTGATCGACGCCGACATGGCGGCCGGCGACTTCGTGCGCTGGGCCAAGCAGACGATCGATCTGCTCGACCAGCTCTCGATCGTCGCCGAGGACGGCGACCTGGCCCGCACGGCCCGCCGAGCGCTCGACGGGGTGCGTCGCGGCATCGTCGTCTACACCGCGGTGTGAACCGGATGAACGACACCGACCCGCCTTCGGCACGCCCCGCCGTGCCGCTGTGGGCGGCTGCCGGAGTGGCCGCGGTCGCGGGGCTGCTCATGGCGCTCGCGTTTCCTGCGGCGGCCATCTGGCCTCTCGTGTTCGTCGCGTTGGCGCTGCTGCTGCCGATGCTGCGCGGACGCCGCGTCGGCGGTGCGCTGCTGGTCGGCCTGGCTTACGGACTGGTGTTCTTCGCCCTGCAGGTGTCCTTCACGGCGCGCTATCTCGGCCCGGTGCCGTGGATCGCGCTGACGGTCGTGGAGGGCGTTCTCACGGCGGTGGCGCTCGTGCCGATCACGCTGGCGTACCGCTGGCTTCCGCGCGTCTGGCCCCGCAGCGCACCGGTTGTCCTGCCCGTGGTCGTTGCGGGTCTCTGGACCACGCACGAGCTCTTCCTCGGCAACTGGCCGTACGGCGGATTCCCGTGGTCGCGGCTGGGCATGACCCAGGCGCAGGGTCCGTTCGCGCCGGTCGCCTCGTGGCTGGGCGTGAGCGGGCTGACGTTCCTGATGGTCGCGCTCGTCGCGCTGCTGATCGAGCTGTTCCGGATGCGCGGACGGATCCGTCCGATGCACCTCGTCGCTCCTGCCGTGACGCTGATCGTGCTGCTGCTGACTCCGCTGTTCCCCACCGCGCGATCCGGCGAGATGCGCATCGCCGCGGTGCAGGGCAACGGCGCCACGGGCTACTTCGACGAACGCGAGCCGTACGGGGTGATCAGCGCTCAGACGGACGCCACCAGGATGATCGACGATGCGGACGTCGACCTGCTCGTCTGGCCCGAGGGCGGCATCGACTACGACCCGTTCCAGGACGAGACGACGGCGCGGCGGCTCACCCGCCTGGTGAACGAGCTCGATGGACCGCTGCTGGCCAACACCGCCACCGAGCGCGGTGAGCAGATCTTCAACACGTCGTTCCTGTGGACGAAGGACGGCGACGCCACGCAGCTGCACGACAAACGCCATCCGGTGCCCTTCGGCGAGTACGTGCCCGACCGCGACTTCTACTACGCCCTCGCCCCCGACCTCATCGGGCTCATCGGCCGCGAATACACCCCGGGCACCAACCCGCCGCTCGTGCAGGTGGGCGGGACCGGAGTCGGTCTCGCGATCTGCTTCGACGTGATCTACGACGAAGTCATCCGCGAGAGCGTGATGCAGGGCGCCGAGGTGCTCGTCTTCCAGACCAACAACGCCGACTTCCGCGGGACGGACGAGAACCTGCAGCAGCTCGCGTTCGCGCGCATGCGCGCCGTGGAGACCGGCCGCAGCGTGGTGAACGTCTCGACCGTGGGCACGAGCCAGATCATCCGGCCGGACGGGTCGACGGTGTCGACCCTGGACGCCGATGAGGCCGGAGCGCTGCTCGAGGAAGTCGAACTGCGCTCCGGCCTCACGGCTGGGGTCGTGCTGGGTCCGTGGATTCAGCTGGGGATGCTGATCACGCCGGCGGTGCTCGTCGTCGCGGGACTGCTGTCTCGGCGGCGACGCTGAGTCACGCGCCGATGCGGTGGCGGGTGGGGTCGTCTCCCGCACCGCGACGGGCGCGGACATAGGCGAGCCGCTCTGCGAGCAGCTCCTCGAGTTCGTCACGCGTGCGGCGCTCGAGCAGCATGTCCCAGTGGGTTCGCGCCACCTTCTCGTCGCTGTCCTCGAGCTTGACGGACGCGCCGTCGACCTGCAGCACCGCCTCGGCGCCGCAGTGACGGCACTCCCAGGTCTGCGGTGCCTCGGCGTCCGCCGCGAACATCAGGGTGGTCTCCTGACCGCACGTGTCGCACTTGTACTCGGTGGCGCGTCGCTCCATGAACACGACGCCCTCCTCGCTCTGAAGGCTCTGGGCACCCAGCCGGATGCCGCGAAGGCTGCGATCTGCCATTGTGTGGTCCTCTCGTCGCTGTCAGGTATAACGCTCGCGCCTGTGCGCTTCATCCACAGCGGCGACAACCGGTGCGAACTCACAGGGTAATCCCAGGGCCGCACGCGTCGGCGGCAGGTCGTCAGGAGAGTACGCGCACGGCCACGTCGGCGCGGTCGGTCACGATGCCGTCAGCGCCGCCGGCGACCAGTCGCGTCATCTCGTCGGGGTCGTTGACCGTCCAGACGTGCACTTCGGCTCCGCTGCGGCGTGCGGCCCGCAGCAGGGCGGGGGTGAACAGGCGGATGCCGCGGTGCGACTCCGGGATCTGCACCGCGTCGATGTCGCGCAGCGCGCGGGCGGGGGAGAGGCGGGCAGCGGAGAGTGCGCGCAG
>NZ_MJIR01000080.1:38301-84036 GCF_001878835.1 Microbacterium sp. AR7-10
TCTCCGCTCCCGCGTCCATGGTCGCCCGCAGCGCGTGCAGGCGGTGCCGGTCGGAGAAGCTCGTCATCAGCACGCGGTGCGCGTGCGGAGCGAGCACCGCGCCGAGCGGGGTCGACGCCTCGGCGGTCTTCACGTCGATGTTGAACCTCGTGTCGGGAAAGGCGTCGAGCGCGTCCGCCACGGTGAGCAGTCCGCCGTGCCCGGCGAACATGTCCGCCAGCTCTCTCGTCCTCACCGAACGCACCGCGCGCGGGTCGCCCGCGACGCGCTGCAGTGTCTCGTCGTGGAAGAGCACGACATCACCGTCTGCCGTCACCCGACAATCCGTCTCGATGTACTCCGCACCGGCTGCGTGGGCTGCGGCGAACGCCGCCGCCGTGTTCTCCCAGACCGTGCTCCGGGTGTCGGGGAGCACCAGCCCGCGGTGAGCGAAGACCCGCGGGTGCCTGCTGCCGGCGAAGAACGGGTGCGTCACTGGGCGCGCGGCGGCTCGTCGGCCGCCTCACCGCGGGGAGTGAACGCCGACCCGATGCCCTTGAGAGCCTCGGTCAGCTCGCTGGGGATGATCCAGAGCTTGCTCGACTCGCTCTCGCTGATCTTGGGCAGCATCTGCAGGTACTGATACGCGAGCAGCTTGTCATCGGGCCGGCCCTGGTGGATCGCCCCGAACACGTTCTGGATCGCCTCCGCCTCACCCTGGGCGCGCAGCACGGCGGCCTGCTTGTCGCCCTCCGCCTTGAGGATCGCCGCCTGGCGCTGACCCTCCGCCTCCAGGATCTGGGACTGCTTCGACCCTTCCGCGGTCAGGATCGTGGCGCGACGCTCGCGCTCGGCGCGCATCTGCTTCTCCATCGAGTCCTGGATCGACACGGGCGGGTCGATGGCCTTCAGCTCGACACGGGAGACGCGGATGCCCCACTTGCCGGTCGCCTCGTCGAGCACGACGCGCAGCTGGCCGTTGATGTTGTCGCGGCTGGTGAGCGCCTCCTCGAGGTTCAGCCCACCCACGACGTTGCGCAGCGTCGTCGTGGTGAGCTGCTCGACCGCACCGAGGTAGTTCGCGATCTCGTAGGTCGCGGCACGGGCATCCGTCACCTGGAAGTACACCACCGTGTCGATCGACACCACCAGGTTGTCCTCGGTGATCACGGGCTGAGGCGGGAACGAGACGACCTGCTCGCGCATGTCGATGAGCGGACGCAGCCGGTCGATGAACGGCACGAGGAGGTTCAGCCCCGGCTGGAGCGTCTTGTGATACCGGCCGAGGCGTTCCACGACGCCGGCCGTCGCCTGCGGGATGATCCGGATCGCGCGAGCGATCGTGACCAGCACGAAGATGATGACCGCGATGGCGAGGATCCACGCGATGGCGGTCGGAACGAACGAGGAGTCGTTCATCATGCTCCTATTCGGTGACGGGTCGGACGATGGCGGTGGCTCCGCTGATGTCGACCACGGCGATGCGGGTGCCGGTGATGATGGGCGCGCCGTCGACACTGCGCGCGGTCCAGATGTCGCCGTTGCTGAGCTTGACCTGGCCGGTGATCTGGGTGATGTCGAGAAGCGCTGTGCCGCGGAGGCCCATCAGCGCATCCACGTTCGATTTCGCCGGGTCCTCGCCCCGGCGCAGGCGGTGCAGCAGCGGAGGCCGCAGGAAGAAGATGAACATCGCGGCGGCGACGGCGGCGACGATCAGCTGGGCCCACCAGGGGAGCCCGAGGAGCCCTGCCACGAGTCCGACGAGACCGCCGAACGCGAGCATGAGGAACGTGAAGTCGAGGGTGAGCATCTCGATCACCAGGAAGAGGGCGATGAGCACCAGCCACGCGATCCACGCCCACTGCCCGATGTCGGCTAAGAATGTCGCCAGACCGTCCATGCGCCCTCCTGAGCGTCAACCTACCACGGGGCTCACGACCCGGTCCGGACAGCGCACCGTTGTAGGGTGGAATGTCGCCATCCGGGCGATTTCGCGCATCCCGAGGAGCAGAGATGACCCAGGTCCTTCCCGCCGGATCCCTCGACGGCAAGGTGGCTCTGGTCACCGGATCGTCGCGAGGCATCGGCGCCGACACCGTCCGCTACTTCGCCGAGGCGGGCGCCGACGTCGTCATCAACTTCCGCAACAAGGCTCCGCGCGCCGAGAAGCTCGCGAACGAGCTGCGTGCCCTCGGCCGTCGCGCTCTGGTCGTGGGCGCCGATCTCACCGATCCTGATTCCGTGTCGGCGATGTTCGACCGCGTGCGCGAGGAGTTCGGTCGTCTGGACGTGCTCGTGCTCAACGCCTCCGGAGGCATGGAGTCGGGGATGGCCGAGGACTACGCCCTGAAACTCAACCGCGACGCGCAGGTGAACGTGCTCCAGACTGCTGAGCCGCTGCTGGGCGACGGGGCGAGGGTCGTGTTCGTGACCAGCCACCAGGCGCACTTCATCCGCACCACGCCTACCATGCCGGAGTACGAGCCCGTCGCTCGCTCGAAGCGCGCGGGCGAGGACGCTCTGCGCGAGCTGATCCCCGGTCTCGCGGAGAAGGGTGTCGGGTTCACCGTCGTCTCCGGCGACATGATCGAGGGCACCATCACGGCGACCCTGCTCGAGCGCGCGAACCCCGGGGCGATCGCCGGGCGTCGCGAATCGGCGGGAAAGCTCTACAACGTCTCGGAGTTCGCCGCCGAGGTCGCCAAGGCCGCCATCGAGCCGGTGCCCGCCGACAACACGCGCCTCGTCGGCGACACCTCGGACTTCGCCGCCGAGTGACGCTCCGGCGAAGAGGGAGGCCATCCGTCGGTGGCCTCCCTCTTCGCGTCGCGGGTTCGGCTCAGATGAGCACGTCCGGCGTCTGCACGGCCTCGGCCTGTGTGAGGGTGAATGCCCGCACCAGCTGCACGACGCCCAGCGCGACCAGGGAGACCCCGAGGATCAGCCAGAGCACCGTCGCGGCGTAGAGCGGCGAGAGCAGCACGGCGATGCCCGCGACGATGCCGAGCAGGGCGTACAGCAGCGTCCATGCCCTCGACGCATCGTGGCCCATGAGGCTCAGGGCCACGACTCCGTCGGCGATCCAGCTCACGCCGATGAAGATCGCCACGATGATCGCGAGCGTGACCGTCGCGGCGCTGAGGTTCGCGAAGGCGACGACGCCGGTGACCACGTACAGCAGACCCAGGACGACGTGCCCGGCGCGCACCCAGCCGCCCCCTCTGCCCGAGAACACGGCGAGACCGAGATATACCAGCCCGCCGATGATGAGGTAGCTCGCGAAGATGCCGGTGACGATCACCGCCGACTTCGCGGGCCAGATGAGCAGCACGATCCCGGCGATGAGCGTGATCGCACCGGCGATGGCGAGAAAGAGACGGACGGAGCGCAGGAAACCCGGCTCGGTGAAGCGGAACGTGTCCATGGTGGTCCTTTCGTACGACGGGCCCTTCGCGCACACGCTATCGGATGCCAGGATCGGGATGTGGCACACGATGTGGAGGACGAGTATCGACTCGCCGAGCTGATCAGACTGCGGCGGGTGCGCGATCGGATCGATCGCGAGTACGCTCGCCCACTGGACGTCGAGACGCTGGCACGCGGAGAGCACATGTCCGCCGGTCATCTCAGCCGGCGGTTCCGCCAGGTGTTCGGCGAATCACCGTATTCGTATCTCATGACGCGACGCATCGAGCGGGCCATGGCGCTGCTGCGCCGCGGTGACGTGAGTGTGACGGATGCCTGCTTCGCCGTCGGCTTCTCGTCGCTCGGCACGTTCAGCACCCGCTTCAGCGAACTCGTCGGCCTCTCACCGAGCGCCTACCGACGCGAGCCAGGGCTCGGCCCCGGCATCCCGTCGTGGATCGAGAAGCAGGCGACCAGACCGATCAGGAATCGAGAAGCGGCGTCGCACGGGCGTGAGTAGCGTCGAGGTCATGAACAGCATCACCATCAGTGTCAGCTTTCTCCCACACATCGATCCGGAGGCATCCCTCGCCTTCTATCGCGACGTGCTCGGTTTCGAGGTCCGCAAGGACGTGGGATACGAGGACATGCGGTGGATCACGGTAGGGCCGGCCGGTCAGCCCGACACGTCGATCGTGCTCACCCCTCCCGCGGTCGACCCGGGCATCAGCGATGACGAGCGTCGGACGATCCTCGAGCTCATGGCGAAGGGCAGCTATGCCGGCATCGTGCTCACCGCCGACGACGTCGACGCCGCCTTCGCGGAGATCGAGGCGAAGGGCGCGGACGTCGTGCAGGAGCCGATCGATCAGCCGTACGGCGTGCGCGACTGCGCGTTCCGTGATCCTGCCGGTAACTTCGTGCGTATCAACCAGGCCGTCGCCTGACGCGTGCGCCGCCCGGCATCCGATCCCATCCGACGAAGGAAGCACCGTGCCGCAGGACCACCCCGCCGACAGCCACGACGTCATCCGCGTCGAGGGCGCGCGCGAGAACAATCTCAAGGACGTCTCGGTCAGCCTGCCCAAGAGGCGCCTCACGGTGTTCACCGGCGTCTCCGGGTCGGGCAAGAGCTCGCTCGTGTTCGACACGATCGCCGCGGAGTCGCGCCGGCTGATCGACGAGACGTACAGTGCGTTCGTGCAGGGGTTCATGCCGTCCGTTCCCCGCCCCGACGTCGACGTGCTCGAAGGGCTGACCACCGCGATCATCGTCGACCAGGAGCGTCTGGGCGCCAATCCGCGCTCGACGGTGGGCACGGTCACCGACGCGAACGCGATGCTGCGCATCCTGTTCTCGAAGTTCGGCACGCCGCACATCGGTGGACCCACCGCGTTCTCGTTCAACATCCCCACCCAGAAGGCCAGCGGGGTGATGACCGGTCCGAGAGGCGAGAAGAAGATCGTCAAGGATGCCGTGTACCTCGGCGGCATGTGCCCGAGGTGCGAGGGCAGGGGAGCGGTGTCGGACATCGACCTGACCCAGGTGATCGACGAGTCGAAGTCGCTCGACGACGGCGCCATCATGGTGCCCGGGTACACGGCGGACGGATGGATGGTGAAGGGCTTCTCGCAGTCGGGTTTCTACCCCGCCGACAAGCCCATCGCGGAGTTCACCGAGAAGCAGCGGCATATGTTCCTATACGGCGAGGTCACCAAGGTGAAGATCTCGGGGATCAACATGACCTACGAGGGCCTGATCCCCAAGATCACGAAATCGATGCTCTCGAAGGACATCGACGCCCTGCAGCCGCACATCCGGGCGTTCGTGGAGCGGGTGGCGACCTTCACGACGTGCCCGGAGTGCGACGGCACCCGGCTCACCGAGGCCGCGCGATCATCGAGGATCGACGGGATCAGCATCGCCGACGCCTGTCGCATGCAGGTCACGGATCTGGCGGCGTGGGTGCGCGGCCTGTCTCTGAGCGGGGCGGGTCCGCTGCTGGGCGCGCTGCGCGCGAACCTCGATGCGTTCGTGACGCTCGGGTTGGGCTACCTGAGCCTCGAGCGTCCGTCGGGCACCCTCAGCGGGGGAGAGGCGCAGCGCATCAAGCTGCTGCGTCACCACGGCTCGTCGCTGACCGATGTGACCTACGTGTTCGATGAGCCGACGATCGGCCTGCATCCGCACGACATCCAGCGCATGAACACGCTTCTGCTGCAGCTGCGCGACAAGGGCAACACCGTGCTCGTCGTCGAGCACAAGCCCGAGACAATCGCGATCGCGGATCGCGTCGTCGACCTCGGACCGGGAGCCGGCAGCGGCGGGGGAGAGGTCTGCTTCGAGGGCACCGTCGACGAGCTGACCCGCAGCGACACGCTCACCGGTCGTCATCTGCACGACCGCACATCCCTGAAGAGTGCCGTGCGGGCGGCGACCGGCGCGATCCAGGTGCGCGGCGCCGACGCCAACAACCTGAGGGACGTCGACGTGGATGTGCCCACCGGGGTGCTGACCGTCGTGACAGGCGTGGCGGGTTCGGGCAAGAGCTCGCTGGTGCACGGTTCGATCAGCCCGATGGACGGCGTGGTCGCGATCGACCAGACGGCGATCAAGGGATCGCGCCGCAGCAATCCCGCCACCTACACGGGGATGCTGGAGCCGATCCGCAAGGCGTTCGCGAAGGCCAACGGCGTGAAACCGGCCCTGTTCAGTGCGAACAGCGAGGGCGCCTGCCCGAGCTGCAAGGGCTCGGGCGTGATCGTCACCGAGCTCGGATTCATGGACACGATCGAGACGCCGTGCGAGGACTGCGGCGGCAAGCGGTTCCAGCTGGGCGTTCTCGAGTACAAGCTGGGCGGGCTGGACATCACCGAGGTGCTGGACCTGCCGGTCGCCGAGGCGCGGGAGTTCTTCTCGGCATCCGAGACGAAGATCCCCGCCGTGGTCTCTGTGCTGTCGCGGATGACGGATGTCGGCCTCGGGTACCTGACCCTCGGTCAGCCGCTGTCGACGCTGTCCGGCGGTGAGCGACAGCGCCTGAAGCTGGCGATCCAGATGGGTGAGGCCGCCGACGTCTATGTGCTGGACGAGCCGACCACCGGCCTGCATCTCGCCGATGTCGAGAACCTGCTCGGTCTGCTCGATCGCCTCGTCGACTCGGGAAAGACGGTCATCGTCATCGAGCACCATCAGGCGGTGATGGCGCACGCCGACTGGATCATCGACATCGGACCTGGCGCCGGTCACGACGGCGGACGTGTCGTCTTCGAGGGGACGCCGGCGGCCCTTGTCGCCGATCGATCGACGCTGACCGGCGAGCATCTCGCCGAGTACGTCGCGTGAGCCCGCCGGGCCGCATCGACGCTGCTGGGGCGTTCGCACGGAATAACCGATAATGCACATTATGTCAGAACATCTGATTCGGCCGCTCTCCCGCTGTCCTAGACCCCTACGCATTCACGCTCGACGCGGGAGCGCCGTAGACGTTTAGTCCACCGGGAACGATGCGCACCGTCGCCACCGTGCTGCCCTGTTCGAGCACGGACACCTCACCGTCATGCGCCACGTTCACCGCCTCGCCGGTCGACGATCGTGCCTCGATCCGCACCTGCTCGGCGGTGAACGCCTCGATCGTCGCGAGGGCAGCACGCCCAGGCACCCGGTCGAGAAGAGCGGATGCCTTCACCCCGAACGCCAGTGCGACGAGTCCGCGCAGCCGCGGCATCCGACCCCGCGCGTGCAGCACCCGGACGTCGAGAACACCGTCGTCGAGGCGGCGACGTTGGAGCGGCACCATCGACGCCGACGAGTTCTGCCCCGCGGCCACCGCGATCGACCACACCCGCGCTGCGCGCCCGTCGACGCGCACGTGCAGCGTGTGCGCCCGTGCCAGCACCCGCACCGCGGCGATCAGCGCCGCCACGGGCTTGCCCAGCGCCCCTTCCATCTCCTCGCGCTCCGCGACGAAACCGGGATACACCCCGACCGAGGCCACGTTCATCACGGTCACCGGCGGCTCGTCGTCGATGATCAGCTCGGCGACATCGACGCGCCGCCCCGCACCGTCACGCACTGCCTGCACGGCGGCGTCGATCGTCTCCGCGCCGGCCGTGCGCGCGAAGTGGTTGAACGTCCCGCCCGGGAAGATCAGCAGCGGAAGGCCGGCACGGCGAGCCGCGTCGGCCGCGGCGGCGACCGTGCCGTCGCCACCCCAGACACCGACGACCCGGGGCGGGTTCGTCCCCGTCAGAGCATCGCGCGCGAGGTTCGAGATGCGCTCGCCCTCCTCGAGAACGTGGATGTGTGCGCGGGGAAGCTCGCGGGGGATGAAGTCACGCGGCTCCGGGCGCAGCGGATCGATGCCGGATGCGACGTTCACGAAGATCAGCGCGCCGTCGCCCTCGGGCAGTGACGGCAGGTCGATCGTCGGACCGAGATGCGCGGGTTCAGACCGAGCAGGTGCCGGCACGAGCATCCGCCCGACGACGGCGACGGCGGAGCCCAGCGCCGCTCCCCCGATCACGTCCGACAGCCAGTGCGCCCCCGTGTGCAGACGCGAGTATGCGACGGCTGCGCCGAGCGGCGCGAGCACCGCACCGGAGCGGCCCGATTCGAGGGCGACACCCGTGACGAAAGCCGCCGCCGACGATGAATGCCCCGACGGGAACGAGCCGGAAGTGGGTGTCCGCTTCAGCCGGCGAGGCACCGGCACGTCCTTGAGCAGCGGCCGGTCGCCGCCGAAGATCCGCTTGCCGACGAGGTTCGCCAGCGCACTGCCGACGATCAGCGATGCGATCCCGCGAACGGCACCTCGGCGCGGCTTGCCCCCGAGCAGGTAGAGCGCAGCCGCGATCTCGAACCAGAGGCGACTGCGATCCGCGCGATGCGACAGGCGTGCGAGCCTGCGGTCGAGTGCGGGCAGGTGGCGTTGGCGATTCACCGCATGCGCCGCCCGCGCGTCGATGTGCCGTATCCAGCGCGGCAGGATGCGCACGCGCCGCAGCGCGATGATCGGATGCGAGTGCCCCTTCATGATCTGAGAGTAGTCCCGCAGAGAGGTGCGGCGTACCGGGCTTGCGGGTCAGCGCAACGGTGCCCGCACGGGCAGCCGGTTCTGTTCGATGAGCCAGCGCACCGACTCCAGGATCGCTGCTTCCGGCTCGTAGCGCGGCTCGTAGCCGAGACGCGCCCTCGCCTTCTCGATGCTGAACACCTGACTGCGCTCCAGGTGACTGCGACTGACGTCCGCGTGCTCGGGCGTCGTCAGCTCGCGGAAGCGATCCCAGCTCACGCTGCGCAGCGCCGAGGCGTGCCCGAACCAGCCCGAGGCGATCTGGATGTATCCGCGGACGTTCAACGCGGTCGGCGCGACGATGTTGAAGTCCTCCCCCGCGGCTGCGTCCCGGTTCGCGACAGCTCGCTCGAAGGCCTGCGCGACGTCGTCGGCATGCACGTGATGCAGCGTCTCGGTGCCGCTGCCGGGCACGTCGATCGTCCGGCCCGATGACAGCGCCGTCCACAGCGTCTCGTCCACGTTGCCGACCGGGCCGATCGGATGCCAGCCGGGCCCCACGATGTGGCCAGGGTGGATCGAGGTGGTGATCAGTCCCCCGTTCCCGTTCTCCCGCTTCAGCAGATCGGCGATCCGCGCCTTGTGGATGCCGTACTCATCGTGCGGCTCATCGGTGCACGCCGAATCCTCTGTGATCGGCAGCTTGCGGCTCGCGCCGTACCTCCACACGGACCCGCAGTGCAGCAGGTGGTCGACGCCGCCCCGGAGTGCGGTGACGAGAGCTGCCGCCGATTCTTCGGTGAAGCAGATCAGATCGATGACGACGTCGGCGCGCTGGGCGAGCACCGTTCGTCCGAACGACCCGTCGGCTTCCGCCGCTCCCCTGTCGACGGCGACCGGGATCACCTCACCCCATTCCGGGCCGTCGGTGTAGGGGCCGGCCTGGCCTCTGCTCATCGACACCACCTGGTGACCGGCGCGGACGAGACGGGGAACGAGGTAGGAGCCGATGTGGCCGCTGCCTCCGATGACGACGATTCTCATGACGAGAAGCTACGCGCTTCTGCTCGTCACGCGGTAGGCGAGGGCGACGGCTGCTCCGTCGTATCCTCGACGTCTTGCGTCGTATCCTCCGCATCCTCCTTCGCCTTCTCCGCTTCCTCCTGTGCCTTCTCGGCGTCCTCCGCGGCCTTCTCGGCAGCCTTGCGCTGCTCCTCGGCCGCCTTCTCTGCGGCCTTCCGCTGCTCTTCCGCGGCCTTCTCGGCCTCCTTCGCCGCCTTCTCCTGCGCCTTGCGATCTGGATTCGCGCCCTGGTCGGGCTGCGGCTCGGCGTCCTGGTCGGGCGTGCTCGCGGGCACGGGCGGCGTCGCCGGAGCGGACGACCGGGTATCCGCCGGGTTGGTCGACGCAGGCTCGGGTACGGCGCCACCCGTCATCCACACCCCGGCGACGACGGCAGCGGCAGCCGTCACCGCGGCTGCCGCTGCGACGACGCCGAGGCGGCGGCCCCTGACACCCGGGGCGGCAGCGTCTGTCTCGCCGGACGCCGGCGGCGGCACCGGGGTGGCGGGAGGGGCCCCGGTCTCCGCCGCGAGCAGGCGGGTCGGAGCGGTCATCGCGGCTGTCTGAGCCTCGGCCGCGGCCGACGGCACAGCACCTGCCGCCAGCGCGGCCGCGGCGACGGCCGCCGGTACCGTCGGTCGCGGCGGCGAGGCGGGAGCGGCGGCCAGAGCCCATGCCGCGTCGAACACGTCCGACGCGCTCGGCCGCTCGCCCGGGTCGGTGGCGGTCATCGCGGTCAGCAGGCTCGACCACGCCGGCCCGAACTCGACCGGCACGTCCGGCGCTGACGTCAGTCTCGCCATCGCCGCGCCGATGCCCTCCGACTGGGGGAACGCGCGACGGCCGGTCAGCGCCTCGAGCATCACCAGCCCCAGCGAGTAGATGTCAGCTGCAGGCGCGGGCATCGCCCCGTGCAGCTGCTCGGGGGCGATGTAAGCCGCGGTGCCGATCACGATCCCCGGCGAGGTGAGGCGCGCCGCGTCGACCAGGGCGGCGATGCCGAAATCGGCGAGCTTCGCACCCGAGCGGCTGGCGGGGAACGCGGCGTCGGAGAGCAGCACGTTCGACGGCTTGATGTCGCGGTGCACGATACCCGCGCTGTGCACGACGTGCAGTGCCTCAGCGAGGTCGGCCGTGAGCGCGGCGACATCCGAGGGGGCGAGGGGCCCCTGGGCGATGCGGGCGGCGAGCGTCGGTCCGTCGACGAACTCCATGACCAGGTATTCCGGTCGCCCCGGCTGCAGCTGCGCGTCGTAGAGCGTGACGAGCGCGGGGTGGTTGAGCGACGCGAGCGCGGTCATCTCTCCCCGCGCACGCCCGGCCGACGCGTCGTCGCCGTCGAGCTCGCCGCGAAGCAGCTTGATCGCCACGACCCGTCCGAGAAGCGTGTCCTTTGCGCGGTACACCCGTGCCATGCCGCCCTGGCCGACGCATTCGAGGATCTCGTACCGCGCGTCGAGCATGCCCGACGTGGGCAGCGAATCATCGTTGGTCATCGAGTCCTCCCGTCGCCTGTCCGGTGTCCGGCGACGACACCACTCTAGGTCGACGGGAGCGGCGGGCTGATGGCCTTGACAGCTGCGTCGTGTCACCCGCTCGCCAGGACTAGCCTTGACGGGTGAGCCATACTCCCCTCCCCCGCGCGACTCCCGGCTGGAGAGGCTGGCTGGTGTGGGGTGTGGCCGTTGCCGCATACGTCCTGGCGATCACCAACCGCAGCTCGCTCAGCGCGGTGGGCGTCGACGCCGCCGAGCGCTTCCAGGCCGACGCGGCGACGCTCTCGCTCTTCGCGGTCGTGCAGCTCGCCGTGTACGGCGGCCTGCAGATACCCATCGGGGTGCTGCTCGATCGGTACGGGTCGCGTCCGATCATGGTGATCGGGATGCTGCTCATGGCCCTCGGGCAGTTCGTGATGGCGGTGTCCCCGAGCATCGGCATCGCTCTGATCGCGCGCGTGCTGCTGGGCGCCGGAGACGCGGCGGTGTTTCCCGCTGTGCTGCGCCTCGTCGCCACGTGGTTCCCCGCCCAGCGCGGACCCGTGATGGGACAGCTGACGGGCCTCGTCGGCCAGACCGGCCAGCTCATCGCGCTCACGCCGCTGGCCGCGCTGCTGCACTCGACGAACTGGACGATCACTTTCGGCAGCGTCGCCGGGCTCGGTCTGCTCTTCGCCATCCTCGTCTGGATGCTCGTGCGCAACCACCCACCCGAGCGCAGCGCGGACGTCACGGTCAACACCGAGACGGGCGTGGTTCAGGTGATCACCTCGGCGATCGACACCGGCGTCGGCATCCGCGCCGCCTGGGCGCATCCCGGCACCCGACTGGCGTTCTGGTCGCACTTCACCACCCCGTTCGCCAGCACCGCCTTCCTGCTGCTGTGGGGCATGCCGTTCCTCACCGCAGGGCAGGGGCTCTCCCCCGCAGGCGCCGCCGGCATCCTGTCGGTGAACGTGCTCGTCAGCATGGCCCTGAGCCCGGTGCTCGGCATGCTGTCGCGACGCATCCCGACCCGACGCTCGCTCGCCCTCGTGCTGCCGAGCATCCTCGTCCAGGTGGTCGCGTGGAGCACGGTGATCCTCTGGCAGGGACCGGCACCGATCTGGCTGCTCATCGTGCTCGTGGTGTGCCTGGCCGCCGGCGGACCGGCATCCATGATCGCGTTCGACCACGCCCGCACGCACAACCCCGCCCACCGGCTCAGCACCGCCACCGGTGTGACCAACTCCGGCGGATTCCTCGCGGCACTCATCGCGATCTTCTTCATCGGCCTCATGCTCGACCTGCAGGGCGCCGGCACGCCGGACACCTATTCGCTCGAGGCGTTCCGCTGGGCGTTCGCGACCCAGATCCCGCTCTGGCTGCTCGGGGCGTCGTTCATCATCCGCGAGCGCAAGAGCACCCGCATCCGGATGGGGCTCGACCCCGAGCGTGGAGGGCGTCGCTGACCCGGGCGTCAGCCGCGCGGGACGCCGAGACGCAGCGCCTGGAACGTCTCCAGGATCAGTTCGACGCTGAGGTGCGACGGGATGCCCTGATCACCGTCCTCGAATTCCGCCAGCTCCACGCCGAGCACCCGCGCGGGGTCGAGCGCGGCGAAGATCGCGGCGATCTGATGCGGCAGCAGTCCGGCATCCACCCGGTAGGCGGCCGGGATGTAGCCGGGCTCCAGCACGTCCCAGTCGACGTGGATCCAGACGTCCCGACCGGCCACGATCTCGGCGATCCGCTCTGGTGAGCTCTCGTCCGGTGACAGCACGGTGACTCCGTGCTGATCGAGCAGCATCCGCTCGTCGGGGTCGATGTCGCGTCCGCCGACGATCACCACCTGGGCGGGATTCAGACCGGCTCCGTGTCCGCTGTCCCAGAGGCCGCACGCCGCCGAGACGACCATTCCCCCGAGGTAGCCGGATGCCGTGGTCGCCGGCGTGTTGAAATCGCCGTGCGCGTCGATCCACAGCACGACGGCCTCGGGGAAGCGCTGCGCGACAGTCGGCAGGGTTCCGATGCTCGCCCCGCAGGTGTTCGTGGCGAGCACGGGGGTCGCATCGCGGTCAAAGGCGTCGCGGACCGCGTCGCGCAGCGCGTGCAGCGTCTCGGCTGCGGCGGGCAGGCACTCCGACCAGTCGTCCTCCTGCGCCGGGGCGGGCGTGCCGACCACTCGAGCCTCGATGTCGAGCATCCGCGACAGCGCCCGACCGGCTCTCAACGCGCCCGGAAGCGCCCCGGTCGTGCGGTCGCCGACGCGTCCCTGCGAGATGACGATCTCGATCGGCTTGGTCATGAGTTCTCCTTCTCGGATCGGTGCGTGTCGTGGGCGACGCGGGCCAGCCGCGCGGGTCAGCGACGCGGGGCCCTGCCGAACGGGCGCGATCCCCCGCGCCCGCCGCGCTCGACATCGGCGCGCGCGGACCAGCCCTGTGCGGCATCCGATCCGTCGAATCCGCCGCGCGCGAGCCGCATGCCGACGTCGTCGTGATGGGTGCGGGGAGCTCCCCCGCGGCGAACGGATGCCCGGACGCTCCACGTGTCGTCGGTGAAGCAGCCGCCGCGGAAGACACGGTGGTCGTCGTGCAGTTCGGGGTCGAGGAGGTCCCAGCACCACTCCCAGACGTTGCCGAGCGTGTCGAAGAGGCCGTTCAGGTTCGGCAGCTTCAAGCCGACATCCTGCGGCGCTCCGACCGCATCGCGTGATGACCACGCGATCTCGTCGAGCGGACCGTACTGCGGCCCGACTGATCCGGCGCGGCAGGCGTACTCCCACTCCGCCTCGGTCGGCAGGCGGTACCCGTCGCTGTCGACGTGCCAGGTGACGTCCTCACCGTCGAAGGAGTATGCCGGATCCAGGCCCTCCCACTCCGATGCGGCGTTGCAGAACCTGATGGCGCGGAACCAGCTGAGATCGCGCGCCGGGCGTCTCGGGTGCTGGGCGGCGATGCCCAGCACCTCGGCGAACTGACCCTCGGTGACGGCGAAGGCGCCGATCTCGAACGGCTCGAGCTGCACGGTCGTCTGCTCCCCGCGGCGAGCACCGTGCCGTGTCACGACTCCGCCGGGCAGCGGCCGCATCTCCCACAGATCCACGCTCAGCCCTGCACAGACACGGGGCCGGTGCTCGGCGCCGGCCGCGAGGACCGCGGCACGGCGAAGATCCGCAGGAAGAACTCGCAGAGCGGACCGACGAGCAGCGCGAACAGCAGCGTGCCGATGCCGACGGTGCCGCCCAGCGCCCATCCGACGAGCACGACCGTCACCTCGAGGCAGGTTCGCACGATCCAGATCGGGCGACGCAGTCGCACGTGCAAACCGGTCATCAGCCCGTCGCGCGGTCCGGGACCGAAGTGCGCGCCGATGTACATCCCCGTCGCGGCCGACAGCACGAGCAGACCGATCGCGAAGAGCAGGGCCTGCTGCCACACATCCCTGCCGACCGGGATGAAGAGGAACCCGACGTCGGCCGACGGGCCGACCAGGAGCGCGTTCACGACCGTGCCCGCGCCGGGCTTCTGACGGATGGGGATCCACAGCAGCAGCACGATCGCGCTGACGAGGGTCGTCACGATGCCGAAGCTCAGCGGCACGTGCCGGGTGATGCCCTGGGTCAGCACGTCCCAGGGCGCTGCGCCGAGCCCGCTGCGCACGATGAAGGCGATGCCGATGCCGTACAGGAACACGCCGATCAGCAGCTGCGCGACGCGACGCGGCAGGCGTCTGCCGGTGAGAGCGGTCACCTCGGCATCGTCTCGACCCAGGCGGGGAACTTCGCGACCCGTCCATCACCCGACGACGTGCGCGTCACCCGCCGCCGCACCCAGGGCCCGACGAACTGCCGGTAGTACGCGAGACCGACAGGACCTGCCGGGTGATCCGTGCTCGGCGTCCACCATTCCTCGGGCGGCTCCAGGCCGAGCGCGTGCAGCACACGCGCGGCGACCCGGTGGTGGCCGTTCGCGTTCATGTGCAGGCGGTCCTGCGACCAGTAGCGGGGGCGGGACAGCTCGGCATCCGGCCAGTTCAGCGCGCGGACGACATCGGGACGATTCTCGACGCGCCGCAGCACCGCGGCCGACAGCGCGTCGCCCCGGCGCTGGAAGAGCGGCCCCATGGGCAGCTGCGCGCTCGGGTTCGCGCCGGACAGCAGGATCAGAGTGACGCCCTCCTCATCGCAGCGTCGCAGCACACGGGAGAACGCATCGGCGATGTGCTCGATGTCGGCGTTGGGCCGGAGGATGTCGTTCCCGCCGCCGTTGAACGACAGGTGCGTCGGCCGAAGCGCCAGTGCGGGCTCGAGCTGCTCTTCGACGATGGGCCAGATCAGCCGCCCGCGAATGGCGAGGTTGGCGTACTGGATGGGCTCGGCGACGGCATCCGCCCACCCTTGCGCGGCCAGGTCCGCCCAGCCCCGCACCCGCCCGTCGGGCAGCTCGTCGCCCACGCCCTCGGTGAAGGAATCCCCGATCGCCACGAACCGCACAGCCGCCATGCTCTCAGCCTATTGCGGTGGGGACGCAACCCAGGTCGCGTGACGCGATCAGCGCTCGTCGAGCGCGCGGCCGCGAAGATCCGTGAGGCCCCACGCCGCGACGGTCGCCACGACGAAGAAGGCGGCGAACGTCGTGAAGGCGAGCGGCGCGCCGCCCGTGGCGAGCAGCACGGGCACCAGCAGCGGCGCGACGATCGACGCCAGACGACCCACGCCGGCCGCCCACCCCGAGCCCGTCGCACGCAGAGACGTCGGGTACAGCTCCGGAGTGACGGCGTACAGCGCTCCCCACGCGCCCAGGTTGAAGAACGACAGCGCCATCCCCGTCGCGATGATCGCGCCCTCCGTGCTCGCGGTGCCGAACAGCACCGCCGAGACCGCGGATCCGGCGAGGAACACCGACAGGGTCGCCCGGCGCCCCCAGACCTCGATCAGCCACGCCGCGACGGCGTACCCGGGCAGCTGGGCGAGGGTGATCAGCAGGGTGAACCCGAACGAGCGCACCAGGTCGTACCCGGCCTGCACGAGGATGCTGGGGATCCAGATGAACGCTCCGTAGTAGGCGAAGTTCACGCAGAACCAGACCAGCCAGATGCACAGCGTGCGCGTGCGGAACTCGGCAGACCACAGCGCCCCCACCCGCTGTGCGGCGCTCACCGCGACCGGTCGCACCGCGGCATCCGCCCGCGGTGCCCGAGTGCGTCGCAGGTCGGCTGCCGTCTCGAACGTCGACACGATCCGCTCGGCTTCGGCCAGGCGTCCTCGAGAGGCCAGCCAGCGTGGCGACTCGGGCAGTCCCCACCGCACCACGAGCGCGTACGCCGCGGGGATCGCCCCGAGGGCGAACGCCCATCGCCAGCCGTCGGCGGACGCCGGGATGACGAAGTAGCCGATGAGGGCGGATGCCGTCCATCCGACGGCCCAGAACGCCTCCAGGACCACGATCACGCGGCCTCGGATCGCCGCGGGGGCGAATTCGCTGACGTAGGTGGATGCGACCGGAAGCTCCGCCCCCAGACCGAGTCCCACGAAGAAGCGCAGCACCAGCAGCATCGCGATTCCGCCGACCAGGGCGCTGGCGCCGGTGGCGAGGCCGTAGATGAGGAGGGTGATCGCGAACACCTGCCGTCGGCCGAGGCGATCCGCGAGCAGGCCTCCGACGCTCGCGCCGATCGCCATCCCGACGAACCCGATGGACGCGATCCATCCGGTCTCCCCCGGCGTCAGCTGCCACTGCTGGGCGAGCACCGCGATGATGAACGAGATGAGACCCACGTCCATCGCATCCAGCGCCCATCCGAGGCCCGACCCGGTGAGCACACGCAGGTGGGGCCGGGCGAAGGGCAGCGCGTCGAGTCGGGACGCGATGGATGCACGGCTCGGGAGCTCGGTGTGCGGCATCCTCTCATCGTAGGGGCGCCGCACCGCCGCGCTCAGCCGGTGACGGCGGCGCGGAGGGTGTCGAGCCCGACCCCGCCGATGTCGAGGGCGCGCTTGTGGAAGTCCTTGAACGAGAAGGCGTCGCCCTGCTTCTGCTGGACGGTGTCGCGCACCTGCTCCCAGATCCGCTGACCGACCTTGTACGACGGCGCCTGTCCCGGCCACCCGAGGTACCGGTTGACCTCGAACCGACGGAACTCGTCGGGCATGTTCACGTTGCGCCGCATCTGCTCCAGCGCGTAGTCGTGATCCCAGATCCCGTCGCCGTCCAGCCGCGGCTTGCGCAGGTGCACGCCGATGTCGAGCACGACGCGCAGGGCGCGCATGCGCTGGCCGTCGAGCATGCCCAGACGATCGGCCGGGTCGTCGAGGTATCCGAGCTGCTCCATGAGTCGCTCGGCGTACAGCGCCCACCCCTCCGCGTGGCCCGAGGTGCCGGCGAGCACTCGCCGCCAGGTGTTCAGCTCGGCGCGGTTGTACGTCGCCTGCGCGATCTGCAGGTGATGACCGGGGACGCCCTCGTGGTAGACGGTGGTCAGCTCGCGCCAGGTGTCGAACTCGGTGACGCCCTCCGGAACCGACCACCACATCCGACCGGGGCGGGAGAAGTCGTCGGTGGGGCCGGTGTAGTAGATCCCGCCCTCCTGGGTGGGGGCGATCATGCACTCGAGCTCGCGGATCTGCTCGGGGATGTCGAAGTGGCTGGCACCGAGATCGGCGATGGCCCGGTCGCTGGTCTCCTGCATCCACCTCTGCAGCGCGTCGGTGCCGTGCAGCTTGCGGCTGGCGTCGGCCTCGAGGTGGGCGACAGCCTCTTCGACGCTCGCGCCGGGCAGGATCTCGTTCGCGATCGCCTCCTGCTCGGTGATCATCCGCTGCAGCTCCTCGCGGCCCCACTCGTAGGTCTCGTCGAGGTCGATGCTCGCGCCGAGGAAGCGACGGGAGTTGAGTGCGTAGAGGTCGCGCCCGACGGCGTCCTCGGAACCGGCGACCGGCGCCAGCTCGCTGATCAGGAAGTGGCGGAGATCGTCGTAGGCGACCCGTGCGGCGCCGGCGTGATCGGCGATGTCGCGGGCGAGGGAGGCTGGCAGCTGGCCGTCACGCGGCCCGGCGGTGGCGGCGAACGAGGCGAAGAAGCCGCGATCGGCGCTGTACCGGGCGATCTGCGTGGCGACCTCCGTGACCTGGCGGCGCGCGGGCACGACGCCGTGCCGGATGCCCTGGCGCAGCGTCTCGACGTACCCCTTCAGCGCAGTCGGCACCGCGGCCAGCCGCTCGCAGACGACCGCCCAGTCATCGATCGTGTCGGTGGGCATGAGGTCGAACGCCTGACGGAAGTCCTGCGGCGCCGAGGCGATGACGTTCAGGTCGCGCAGATGCCACTGCGCATCGTGCAGCTCGAGCTGCAGTCGCAGCTCTGCCGAGAGGTCGGTCCTGGTGACCTCGTCGATGCTGTCGACGGGGGTCGCGGCATCCAGAGCGGCGAGCGTCTCACGCGCTGCGGCGATGCTGCGCTCGTGCCCTTCCGGGCTCACGTCGTCGAGGCGGGCGCCTGCCTCGTTGCGTCCGATGTAGGTCGCGAGGATGGGCGACAGGTCTACCAGGGTGTCGACCCAGTCCTCGGCGATCTGATCGATGGCAGAGGGGGTGCGAGGCTCGGAACTCATGATCTCGAGCCTAGCCTCGCGCCCCTCCGCGCCGGGGATCAGTGCGCGGCTTCGTTCCAGTCGCGCCCGCGGCCCACCTGCACGTCCAGCGGCACGGTGAGCTCGGCAGCACCGGCCATGCGATCGCGGACGATGCCCTCGACCTCGTCCCACTCCCCCGCGGAGACCTCGACGACGAGCTCGTCGTGGATCTGCAGCAGGGCGCGCGAGGTGAGCCCCCGCTCGCGCAGGTCTGCGTGGATGCGGTTCAACGCGATCTTCATGATGTCGGCGGCGCTGCCCTGGATGGGCGCGTTCAGCGCCGCCCGCTCCGCGTTCTCACGCAGCACACGATTGGGGCTCGCGAGGTCGGGGAACGGACGCCGTCTACCGAAGATCGTCTCGGTGTAGCCGTCTTCCTTCGCCTGCATCACGGACGCCCGCAGGTAATCGCGCACGGCTCCGAAGCGGGCGAAGTACTCCAGCATCAGCTGCTTCGCCTCCGACTGCTCGATGCGCAGCTGCTTCGACAGGCCGAACGCGCTGAGCCCGTAGACGAGACCGTACGACATGGCCTTGACCTTCGTGCGCATGGCCGAGGTCACCTCCTCGGGCTCGACCCCGAACACCCGCGCCCCCACGAAACGGTGCAGATCCTCACCCGAGTTGAACGCCTCGATGAGACCAGGGTCGCCCGACAGGTGCGCCATGATGCGCATCTCGATCTGGGAGTAGTCGGCGGTCAGCAGCGCCTCGTACCCCTCGCCGACCTGGAATGCGCTGCGGATGCGGCGCGACTCCTCGGTGCGGACGGGGATGTTCTGCAGGTTCGGGTCGGTGCTCGACAGGCGGCCGGTCTGGCTTCCGGTCTGCACATAGGTGGTGTGGATGCGGTGATCGTCGCCGATCGCCGCATCGAGCGACTCGATGATCTGGCGCAGCTTGGTCGCCTCCCGATGCTGCAGCAGCAGCGCGAGGAAGGGATGCGGGTGGGTGTCCTGCAGGTCGGCCAGCACCGCGGCATCCGTCGAGTACCCCGTCTTGGTCTTCCGGGTCTTCGGCAGCTGCAGGTCTTCGAACAGCACCTCCTGGAGCTGCTTGGGCGAGCCGAGGTTGAACTCCCGCCCGACGAGAGCGAACGCCTCGGCGGCGAGCACGTCGGTGCGCGCGAGCAGCTCGCCCGAGAAGGTGGAGAGGACGTCGTGCGATACCGCCACCCCCGCCGATTCCATGTCGGCCAGGGCGATGACCGCGGGCAGCTCGATGTCGCCGAGCACGGCTGCGACCGACGCGGGCATCGCCTCACGGATGGCGGCGGCGGTGCGCAGCGTGAACCACGCCTCCTGTGAGGGAGTCGCACCGTCGGTCTCCGGGACCAGCTGTGTGGGGTCGGCTTCGGGGAGCTTCTCGTCGAGGTACCGGCCGACGAGGTGCGCGAGCGTCTTGTCGGGGAAGCTCGGCCGCATCAGCCAGCCGGCCAGCAGGGTGTCGTGAGCGAGTCCGCCCAGCCGGATGCCGTCGCGCAGCAGCGCCTTGACCTGCGGTTTGGCGTCGTTGAGCACCTTGGGCGCATCGGACTCGAGCCACGCGGTGAGCGCGTGCGCCGTCTCCGGGCCCCAGCTGCACTCGCGCAGCTCGGTCTCGGTCGCCGCGCCGACTCGCGTGATGGCTCCGCCGACGAGAGTGAGCAGCAGACCGACCTCGCCCTGCTGCTCCCCCAGCCATGCGGCGAGTTCGGCCGCGGACGATTCGACGGGCTCCGGCACCGCGACGGCCGGCTCGTCGTGTGCCGGCTCGTCGGGCGCGCCCACCGCTTCGAAGACGCGGGGCAGGAGTGTGCGGAACTCGAGGCGGGCGAAGATGTCGCGTACCCCCTGCGCGTCGATGGGCCTGACGATCAGCTCAGCCGGGGTGACGGGCAGCTCGACATCGTTCAGCAGGCGGTTGAGCCTGCGGTTGCGGCGCACATCCTCGATGTGCTCGCGCAGGTTGCCGCCGACGACGCCCTTGATCTCGCCGGCGCGCGCGAGCAGCTCGTCGAGGCTGCCGAACTGGGTGAGCCACTTCACCGCGGTCTTCTCGCCGACCTTCGGAACGCCGGGCAGGTTGTCGCTCGTCTCGCCGACGAGGGCGGCGATGTCGGGATACTGCTCCGGTCGCACCCCGTAGCGCTCCTGCACGGTGACCGGGTCGTAGCGCTTGAGCTGCGACACCCCCTGCACCGAGGGGTACAGCAGCGTGACGTCGTCGTTCACGAGCTGGATGGTGTCGCGGTCGCCCGAGACCACCAGCACGTCGTACCCCTGCTCCGACCCCTGCTTCGCGAGAGTGGCGAGGATGTCGTCGGCCTCGATCCCCTCCTGCGTCAGCACCGGGATGGACATCGCCGCCAGGCAGTCCTGCAGCAGCGGGATCTGGCCCTTGAACTCCCCCGGGGTCTCGGACCGGGTCGCCTTGTACTCGGGGTACTCCTCGGTGCGGAACGAGTGACGTGACGTGTCGAACGCGATCGCCATGTGCGTCGGCTTCTCCGCCTTGATCAGGTTCACGAGCATCGACAGGAAGCCGTAGATGGCGTTCGTGTGCTGGTTGTCCCTGGTGGTGAAGTTCTCGACCGGGAGGGCGAAGAAGGCCCGGTAGGCGAGCGAGTGGCCGTCGACGACCATGAGGGTAGGCTTTGCGGAGTCCGTCACCCTGCAAGCCTAACGAGGGCGACGGACACGTGCTGAGGAGGAGCATTGAGCGAGCAGACCGAGATGACCGGGCTGGAGTGGGCCACGCACCGCGGCATGGGCGCGCTGGCCGAGAAGATGGGCATCGAGTTCACCGAGTTCACCGTCGAGCGCGCGGTCGCGACGATGCCGGTCGAGGGCAACACGCAGCCGGTCGGCCTGCTGCACGGCGGCGCCTATGTCGTGCTGGGCGAGTCGCTCGGGTCGATGGCGGCGAACCTGCACGCCGGACCCGGCCGTCTCGCGGTCGGCATCGACATCAACGCGACCCACACGCGCTCGGCGACCTCGGGCTTCGTGACGGGCGTCTGCACACCCGTGCACCTCGGGCGCACCATGACCGTGCACGACATCGCCGTCTCCGACGAGCAGGGTCGGCGCTGCTCCACCATCCGCATCACGAACCTGATCAAGACCGTCGACGCCTGACGGAGAACGCGAAACGGCCCCCGGCGTGACGTCGGGGGCCGTCTCACTGTCCGAGTCGATGCGACTCGGACCGAAGTCATTTCTTGGGAGCGAGCTGCTCGATGATCGCCTTCGCGACGTCCTGCATCGTGAGGCGACGGTCCATCGACGCCTTCTGGATCCAGCGGAACGCCTCAGGCTCGCTCAGGCCCATCTTCTCGTTCAGCAGACCCTTGGCGCGGTCCACGAGCTTGCGGGTCTCGAAGCGCTCGACCATGTCGGCGACCTCGGCCTCGAGCGTGATGATCTGCTCGTGGCGGGCCAGAGCGATCTCGATCGCGGGCAGCAGGTCGTTCGGGGTGAAGGGCTTGACGACGTAGGCCAGGGCCCCGGCCTCGCTGGCGCGCTCGACGAGCTCCTTCTGGCTGAACGCCGTGAGCAGCACGACGGGGGCGATGTTCGCCTTGTGCAGCTTCTCGGCGGCGCTGATGCCGTCGAGCTGGGGCATCTTGACGTCCATGACCACGAGGTCGGGTCGAAGCTCGGTGGCCAGCTGCACGGCGGTCTCGCCGTCGCCGGCTTCGCCGACGACATCAAATCCGTTGTCGCGCAGGATCTCGACGATGTCGAGGCGGATCAGCGACTCATCCTCAGCGACGACGACGCGACGCGGGGCGGATGCCGTGGGCTGCTCGGGCTGCTCTTGCTCAGTCACCCGTCCATCCTAGTCGAAGCCCGCCCGCGTCGGCGGAAACCGCGTACGGACGACCTGTGCGGCTGCGCTACAGTCGAATGCGCGGTGTGCCGGCCGGCGTGGCGGAATGGCAGACGCGGAGCACTCAAAATGCTCTGTCCGAGAGGGCGTGTGGGTTCGAGTCCCACCGCCGGCACATGCGCAGAGGGCCGTCCCGGAGGGACGGCCCTCTGCGCATCACGAAGACAGGGCCGCGAGCTCGGCCATCACCCGAGGATGGGCGAGCACGCGGAAGTGGCCTCCCGTGTCGAGGGGAACGTTCTTCGCGCCGGGCAGCTCGCTGCCCTCGGGGATGTGCGGATCGAACCGCGAGTAGATCGACACGATCCGCGCGTCCGCGTCGCGCTGGGCGGCGAGGGCGGCGATCGACGGATGCCGCGGCGACAGCGCGCGCAGACTGCGGGTCAGCATCATCCTGGCGTAGCGAGATCCGCCGAACGGGGTCGCGACGGCGAGCATGCCGCGCACCCTCGACGCCTCGCGGCCCAGCATCACCAGCTTGCCCGCGAGACCGCCCTTGCTGTGCGCCAGCAGCACCACGTCGTGCAGGTCGTGCTCGGCGAGATAGGTGCTCACCCGGTCGGCCATCTCGGCTATCGGGCTCAGGTTGCGCTCGAGCGGTTCGATGACGTGCACCGGATGCCCGTCACGGTGCGCCCGCTCGATCAGCGGCCGCATGAAACGCCAGCTCTCGTAGATGCCGGGAAGCACGACGATCGGCACTCCGGTGCCCCGGGAGTACGCCTCGGCCCTGTCCCGGTCGCCGAAGGCGCGAATCTGCCATGCCGCCGCGTAGGCGTAGTCCTGCGCCCACCAGATGGCTCTGCGCAGCAGGCCGCTCACCCGGCGTCGCCGTCCCGCACCCCGGCCGCGAGGTGCGCGGAGCAGAAGTGCTCGATGGCGGATGCCACGGCGCCGGGAGCGGTGTGCTGCGCATTGTGGGCGTGGTCGGGGATCTCCACCAGTTCCGCGGTCCGCGCCGCCGCGCGCAGATGCCGGCACCAGCTCAGCGAGGCGATCGGGTCGCGGGAGCCGCGCATGATGAGCACGGGCACGTTCAGCTGCCCGATCCGATCCTCGATGCGGTAGTCCAGCAGGTGCCTCAGCTGCGCCAGATACCAGAACGGACCGCACCGCAGGTAGTCGCCGAACACCAGGGCGTTCGCGCCCGGTGGCTCCCGCACCGTGTCCAGCGCCAGCAGCCGGGCCTGCTGCAGAACGGTGCGGCGACGCTCGTCCGCCACGGGGCCGATCAGCATCACCGCCAGGAGGAGATCAGGACGACGAGCGGCGAGCTCGACGACCCACTGCGTCCCCATCGATTGGCCGACGAGCACGACGGGCCCGGGCGCGATCTCGTCGAGCACGGCGCCGAGGGCATCCGCCATCTCCCCGACATCGACGTCGTGTCCTGGCTTCGGCAGACCGCCGAAACCGGGCAGGTCGACGGAGATCACCCTCCCGTGCGCCGTCAGGGCACGGTGCAGCCGCTCGAGGTAGCGGTGCGACATGCCGATCCCGTGCACCAGCACGAACGTCGTCGCCGCGGTGCCCCCAGACGCGACCGTGCGCACGCGCAGCGACCCGATGCGATGCGTCTGCTGCGTCTCCGGCGTCATCCCAGCACCGTATCGCGTCTCACGCGCACAAGCGCCGAGGGGCGGACCCGTCGGGCCCGCCCCTCGGCGCTGGAATGCTGCTCAGACTCCGGTCTTGTAGACGGGAGCCGCACCGCCCACGGCATCCCCGACCTTGTGGACGCGGATGTCGTTGGTCGAGCCGATGATCCCGGGAGGCGATCCGGAGATCACGACGATCTGATCGCCCTCCTTCGCCAGGCCGCTGCCGAGCAGGTACTCGTCCGCCTGGCGGTACATCGAGTCGGTGTGCTGCACCATCTCCACCAGCGTCGACTGGATGCCCCAGGTCATGGCCATGCGGCGGCGGATGCCCGGCTCCGGAGTGAACGCCATCATGGGGATGCGGGGCCGCAGACGCGACAGACGGCGGGCCGAGTCACCCGACTGGGTGAAGACGCACAGGTACTTCGCGCCGACGAACTCGGCCACCTCGAGCGCGGCGAGCGTGATCGCGCCGCCCTGGGTGCGGGGCTTCGTGTTCAGCGGCGAGATGCGCTCGAGCCCGTGCTCCTCGGTCGACTCGATGATCCGCGCCATGGTCTCGACCACGACGATCGGGTAATCGCCCACGCTCGTCTCGCCCGAGAGCATGACGGCGTCGGCCCCGTCGAGGACGGCGTTCGCGACGTCGGAGGTCTCGGCGCGGGTCGGCACAGGGCTCGAGATCATCGACTCGAGCATCTGCGTCGCGACGATGACCGGCTTCGCGTTGCGGCGGGCGAGCTCGACAGCGCGCTTCTGCACGATCGGAACAGCCTCGAGGGGCAGTTCGACGCCGAGGTCGCCACGAGCGACCATGATCCCGTCGAACGCGTCGACGATCTCCTCGAGGGCGTCGACCGCCTGCGGCTTCTCGATCTTCGCGATGACCGGGATGCGGACACCCTCTTCGGCCATGATCTCGTGCACGCGCTCGACGTCCGTGGCGTTGCGCACGAACGACAGGGCGATGACGTCGGCGCCGATGCGCAGGCCCCACCGCAGGTCGTCCTCGTCCTTCTCGCTCAGGGCGGGGACGTTGACCGCGACACCGGGCAGGTTGATGCCCTTGTTGTTCGAGACGGCGCCGGCGACGATGACCTTCGTGGTGACGACGGTGCCGTCGGTCTCGACGACCTCCACGCGCACCTTGCCGTCGTCGATCAGCAGGAAGTCGCCCGGCTTGACGTCGTTGGGCAGTCCCTTGAACGTCGTACCGCAGATCTCGCGGTTGCCGATGATGTCCTCGGTGGTGATCTTGAAGATGTCACCGACCTCGAGCTCGTACGGACCGTCCTCGAAGCGGCCGAGCCGGATCTTCGGCCCCTGGAGGTCGACGAGGATGGCGACGGCACGACCCGAGTCCTCGGCCGCCCGACGGACGTTCGAGTAGTTCGCCTCGTGCACCGAGTAGTCCCCGTGGCTGAGGTTCAGGCGGGCGACGTCCACACCGGCGTCGATAAGGGCACGGACCTTCTCATAGGTCGAGGTTGCAGGGCCGAGTGTGGCGACGATCTTCGCGCGTCTCAACATCATCTCCAGGGTAAGAGGACAGAAATCAACATGGCGACGTTGCCGCGCTCAGCCTACGCGGGCTGAACGCTGAACGCGACATCTGTGACCGCGACCGGGGCGGGCAGCACCGTGGCACCCATCAGGTGCCTGTCGATCGCCGCGGCCGCCGAGCGGCCTTCGGCGATCGCCCACACGATGAGGGACTGCCCGCGTCCAGCGTCGCCGGCCACGAACACGCCGGGCACGGCGGTGGCGTACTCGCCGTCGCGCTGCAGGTTGCCGCGGTCGGTCACCACCGGCACGGTGTCTCCGCCGTACGACGCCGTCTCGGGGCCGGTGAACCCCATGGCGATGAGCACGAGCTCGGCCGGGATCTCCCGCTCGGTGCCGCCGCGCGGCACGCGCCGGCCGTCCACGTACTCGGTCTCCGCGACGCGCACGGCACGCACGCGCCCCTCCGAGTCGCCCAGGAACTCCACGGTGGAGGCCAGGTACGTGCGCTCACCGCCCTCCTCGTGCGCGGACTGCACCTCGAACAGTGTGGGCATGGTCGGCCACGGCTGGTCTTCGGATCGCACCGTTGCGGGCTGCTTTCCGATCGCGAGGTTGGTCACGCTGCGCGCGCCGTGACGGTGCGCGGTTCCGATGCAGTCGGCGCCGGTGTCACCGCCGCCGATCACGACGACATGCTTGCCGGCCGCGGTGATCTGACCGGCGACCTCGTCACCCGCACCGACGCGGTTCGACGGCACGAGATAGTCCATCGCGAAGTGCACGCCGTCGAGGTCGCGACCGGGGATGGGCAGGTCGCGCGGCACCGTGGCCCCCGTGGCGATCAGCACCGCGTCGTAGCGGCCGCGCAGCTCGTCCCACGACAGATCCCGCCCGATCTCCACGCCGGGGCGGAAGCGGGTGCCCTCCTCCTGCATCTGCTGCAGGCGCGCGTCGAGGTGGCGCTTCTCCATCTTGAAGTCCGGGATGCCGTAGCGCAGCAGCCCGCCGATCCGGTCATCCCGCTCGAACACGACCACCGTGTGCCCGGCGCGGGTGAGCTGCTGGGCCGCGGCGAGACCGGCGGGTCCCGACCCGACCACCGCGACCGTGCGGCCGGTGAGACGCTGCGGCGGCTGCGGCTCGACCCACCCGTTCTCGAACGCCTCGTCGATGATCGAGACCTCGATCTGCTTGATCGTGACCGCCGGCTGGTTGATGCCGAGCACGCACGCGCTCTCGCACGGCGCCGGGCACAGCCTGCCGGTGAACTCGGGGAAGTTGTTCGTCGCGTGCAGCCGCTCGATCGCCGCGCGGTCGGCGCCGCGCCAGGTCAGGTCGTTCCACTCCGGGATGAGGTTGCCCAGCGGGCATCCGGAGTGGCAGAACGGCACACCGCAGTCCATGCACCTGCTCGCCTGACGCTTCAGAACGGCCCGGTCGCCCGGCTCGTAGACCTCTTTCCAGTCCATGATCCGCACCGGCACCGGCCGCCGGGGCGGCAGCTCGCGTTCGGTCGTCTTCAGAAAGCCCTTGGGGTCAGCCACCGGTCACCTCCAGGATCCGGTCCCAGACGACATCGCCGTCGGGGTCGATCCCCGCGGCCTCCGCCTCCTGGCGCATGGTGCGCACAGCCGCGTAATCCCGCGGCAGCACCTTCGTGAATTCGTTGATGACGCTCTCGAAGTCGTCCAGGAGAGCGGATGCCAGCGGTGAGGCCGTCCGCTCGACGTGCTCGACGAGCAGCTCGCGCAGCACCTCCGCATCGTCGCGCTCGAGCGCCGTGAGCAGCAGCTCGCCGCTCTGCAGCGCCTGGCTGTTCACCCGCGCCTCGCTGAGCCCGCGCACATACGCGACCCCGCCGGACATCCCGGCGCCGAGGTTGCGGCCGGTGTCGCCGAGGATGACCGCGACGCCGCCCGTCATGTACTCCAGAGCGTGATCCCCGACGCCTTCGACGACCGCGGTCGCCCCGGAGTTGCGGACCAGGAACCGCTCCCCCACCACCCCGGAGATGTACATGCTGCCGCTGGTCGCCCCGTAGCCGATCACGTTGCCCGCGATCACGTTGCGATGCGGCTCGAACCGGGCATCCCGGGCCGGACGGATGGTGACGTCTCCGCCCGAGAGGCCCTTGCCGACGTAGTCGTTCGCGTCGCCCTCGAGTCGCAGCACGATGCCCGGCGGCAGGAACGCGCCGAGGGATTGTCCCGCGGTGCCGTGCAGGGTGATGTCGATCGTTCCGCGCGGAAGCCCCGCCGCCCCGTGCCGGGCCGTCACGTGATGGCCGAGCATCGTGCCGACGGCGCGCTCGGTGTTGCGGATCGGCAGCTCGATGACGACCGGCAGCGCGCTGTCGATGGCTTCGGTCGCATGCGCCAGCAGCGCCGCGTCGAAGTGCTTCTCGAGCTCGTGATCCTGCGCCCGAGCGCTGCGCCTGGGCTCCCCGGCGGGGAACGCCGGACCCTCGAGGATCGGCGCGAGATCGAGGCCCTCCGTCTTCCAGTGCCGCACCGCGGGATCGGTGCGCAGCAGGTCGTGCCGGCCGATGATCTCGTCGATCGAGCGGAATCCGAGCGCGGCGAGCAGCTCGCGCACCTCCTCGGCGATGAACTCCATGAAGTTGATCACGAACTCCGGCTTGCCGGTGAAGCGCTGCCGCAGCACCGGGTTCTGCGTCGCCACGCCCACCGGGCAGGTGTCGAGGTGGCACACCCGCATCAGGATGCAGCCGCTGACGACCAGCGGCGCGGTGGCGAAGCCGAACTCCTCCGCGCCCAGCAGCGCGCCGATGATCACGTCGCGTCCGGTCTTCAGCTGCCCGTCGACCTGCACCACCACGCGGTCGCGCATGCCGTTGAGCATGAGAGTCTGCTGCACCTCGGCGAGGCCCAGCTCCCACGGCGTGCCGGCATGCTTCAGCGAGTTCAGCGGGCTCGCACCCGTGCCGCCGTCGTGTCCCGAGACGAGCACGACGTCGCTGAGCGCCTTCGCGACGCCGGCCGCGACCGCGCCGATGCCCGACTGGCTCACCAGCTTGGTGTGGATCCGCGCCGTCGGGTTGGCGCGCTTCAGGTCGAAGATCAGCTGCTTGAGGTCTTCGATCGAGTAGATGTCGTGGTGCGGCGGCGGGGAGATCAGCCCGACACCCGGGGTGGCGTGCCGTGTGCGAGCCACCCACGGGTAGACCTTCTGCGGCGGCAGCTGCCCGCCCTCTCCGGGCTTGGCGCCCTGGGCGAGCTTGATCTGCAGGTCGTCGGCCTCGGTGAGGTACTGACTCGTCACGCCGAATCGGCCGGATGCGACCTGCTTGATCGCGCTGCGGCGCTCGGGGTCGGTGAGACGCTCCGGGTCCTCACCGCCCTCGCCCGTGTTCGACTTCGCGCCGAGGCGGTTCATCGCGATCGCGAGGGTCTCGTGCGCCTCCTGCGAGATCGACCCGTAGCTCATTGCTCCGGTCGAGAACCGCTTCACGATCGCGCTCACCGGCTCGACCTCGTCGAGGGGCACCGGCGGCCGCTCGCCGGTGCGCAGCTCGAACAGTCCGCGCAGCGTCTTCAGCTCGCGAGCCTGGTCGTCGACCAGACGGGTGTACTCGCGGAAGATGTCGTAGCGGCGGGTGCGGGTGGCGTGCTGCAGCCGGAACACCGTCTCGGGGTTGAACAGGTGCGGCGAGCCGTCTCGCCGCCACTGGTACTCGCCGCCCGTCCAGAGACGCTCGTGCGCCCGCGGTGCGGCGTCCTGCGGGTAGGCGTAGTCGTGCCGCCTCTGGTTCTCGGCGAAGACGTCGGCGATGCCGATGCCGCCGAGCTTCGTCTCGGTGCCCGTGAAGTAGCGGTCGACGAACTCCTGGCTGAGGCCGATCGCCTCGAACACCTGCGCTCCCGCGTAGGACGAGACGGTGGAGATACCCATCTTCGACATGATCTTCAGCACGCCCTTGCCCAGCGCGTGGATGAGGTTGTGCACGGCCTCGTCGGGTGTGATCCCCGTGATGAACCCGGTGCGCACGAGATGCTCCACCGTCTCCATGGCGAGATAGGGGTTCACCGCCGCGGCGCCGTAGCCGATCAGCGCGGCGACGTGGTGCACCTCGCGCACATCCCCGGCCTCCACGATCAGGCCGACGCGCATGCGCGTCTCACGGCGGATCAGGTGGTGGTGCACGGCCGAGACCATCAGCAGCGACGGGATCGGCACGCGGTCCTTGTCGGAGTCCCGGTCGGAGAGGATCAGGAACTCCGCGCCGCGCTCGATCGCCGCGTCGGCTTCGGCGCACATGGCCTCGAGCCGCTCGGGCAGCGACTGCGGGCCCGCATCGAAGTGGTAGAGGCCGGAGATGGTCGCGCTGCGCCGGCCGGGCAGCGCGCGGTCGACGTGCTTGATCTTCGCGAGCTCGTCGTTGTCGATGACCGGGAAGTCGAGGCTCACCGTGCGCGCGTGCTCCGGACCCCACTCCAGGAGGTTGAGCTGCGGTCCGAGGCCGAGCCGCAGACTGGTCACGACCTCTTCGCGGATCGCATCGAGCGGCGGGTTGGTCACCTGCGCGAACTGCTGCACGAAGTAGTCGAACAGCAGGCGCGGCCGGTCGCTGAGCACCGCGATCGGCGTGTCGCTGCCCATCGCGCCGAGCGGCTCGGCGCCGGTCTGCCCCATCGGGGTGAGCAGCACCCGCACCTCCTCCTCGGTATAGCCGAAGGTGCGCTGGCGGCGGGTGATGGATGCGGCGGGATGCACGATGTGCTCGCGCTCCGGGAGGTCCGCGAGTCGCACAGCACCGGCATCCAGCCAGTCCTGCCACGGATGCAGTGCCGCGAGCTCGCTCTTGACCTCCGCGTCCTCGATGATGCGGCGCTGCGCGGTGTCGACGAGGAACAGGTGACCGGGACGCAGCCGTCCGCGCCGCTTGATCCGCTCGGGCTCGAACTCGAGCACCCCGGTCTCGCTGCCGATGACGACCAGTCCGTCGACCGTCTCCGTCCACCGTCCGGGGCGCAGACCGTTGCGGTCGAGGGTCGCTCCCACCTGGCTGCCGTCGGTGAAGATGAGGGCGGCCGGACCGTCCCAGGGCTCCATCTGGATGTCGTGGAACTCGTAGAAGGCGCGCAGATCCGGCGCGATGTCGGACTGCTTCTCCCACGCCTCCGGCACCATCATCATGATCGCGTGCGGCAGGCTGCGCCCGGTGAGGGTCAGCAGCTCGAGCACCTCGTCGAAGGACGCGGAGTCGCTCGCGCTGTCGCTGCAGATCGGCAGGAGCGGACGGATGTCGCCCAGCAGATCGGAGTGCAGCTGCGACTGTCGCGCGCGCATCCAGTTGCGGTTGCCGCCGACCGTGTTGATCTCGCCGTTGTGCGCCAGCATGCGCAGCGGCTGCGCGAGCGGCCACGACGGGAACGTGTTCGTCGAATAGCGGGAGTGCACGACCGCGAGCTCGGAGGCGAAGCGCTCATCCTGCAGATCGGGGTAGAACGGCTCCAGCTGCAGGGTGGTCAGCATGCCCTTGTAGCCGAGCGTGCGGCACGACAGCGAGACGAAGTAGGCGCCGAGCTCGTGCTCGGCGCGCTTGCGCAGCCGGTAGGCGAACCGGTCGAGGGTCAGCGGCGAGCCGCCGCGGGCGCCGGGAATGCTGATGAAGAGCTGCTCGAAGGCCGGGCGGGCTTCGTCGGCGAGCTGGCCGAGGTGCTCATTCGCGGTGGGAACGACTCGCCACCCGAGCACGTCCAGCCCCTCGGCGGCGGCGATGCGCTCGATGCCGGCCTTCTGCTCACGGCGGGCGCTCGACTCCCGGGGGAGGAACGCGAGGCCTGCGGCGTACTCGCCTGCAGGGGGGAGATCGAAGGAGACGACCTCTCGGAGGAACGCATCCGGCATCTGGGTGAGGATGCCGGCGCCATCGCCGGTGCCGGCATCGGAGCCGATCGCACCGCGGTGTTCCAGGTTGCGCAGCGCCTCGAGCGCCAGCGCGATGATGTCATGGCCGGGTTCCCCGCGGAGCGTCGCGACCATGGCCAGGCCGCAGGCATCCTTCTCGTGGGCGGGGTTGTACAGACCCTGCTTCGGGGGGTAGGCGCCGGAGGCGCCGTAGGGAGGCTGGAAGTACACCAGTCACCGTCCTCAGATTTCAGGTGAACCCGGGGACATCATCGGCCCGTGCGTTCAGTGCGATCTCTCGCGCGGAAGGAGAGCCCGAGCGGACCCTCACGTGACGGGAGCAGTGCTTGTGGCGATGGCTCCTAGTTGGCTTCGGCCGGGACGGGAGGCTCGCTCACGTCGACGAAGTCGGAGGAATTGTCCTGTGAGTCTACATCGGCGATCTCGGGTTCCCGACCGCGCACGTAGGGCGACGGCTCGACACCCGGGTGGCGACGGGTCTGCACGATGAGGATGACGATGCCGACGAGCACGCCGAGGATCGCAGCCCAGACGTTGCTGCGAAGACCGAACAGCACCTCGCTCGGATCGATGCGGATCGACTCCCACACGATGCGCCCGGCGCTGTACCAGATGAGGTAGACCGCGAACAGGCGGCCCCACTGGAAGAACACCGTGCGACCGAGCCACAGCAGCACCAGCACGCCCAGACCGTTCCAGAGCACCTCGTAGAGGAAGGTGGGGTGGAACAGCGTGCCCTCGGCGAGTCCCGCGGGGAACGCCGAGTTGGTCGACTCGATCTCGAGCCCCCAGGGGACGTCGGTCGGCAGACCGAAGAGCTCGTGGTTGAACCAGTTGCCGAAACGGCCCATCGCCTGCGCGAGCAGGATGCCGGGCGCCAGAGCGTCGGCGAACGTCCAGAACCGGATGCCGGTCCAGCGGCATCCGATCCACGCGCCGACGGCGCCGCCCAGAAGCGCGCCGAAGATCGCGATGCCGCCCTCCCAGATCGCCCACACCGAGCCGTACTCGAACGGGTTCCACGGGTTCCTGCCGGGACCGAAGTAGAAGTTCGGGTGGGTGAGCACGTGGAAGATCCGCGCACCGATGATGCCGAGGGGAACGGCGACGATCGCGATGTCGATCACGACCCACTTCTCGGCGCCCCGCTTCGTGAGGCGGTGGTTGGTCAGCAGCACCGCGGCGATGATGCCCGCGATGATGCACAGCGCGTAGTAGTGGATCGTCAGCGGGCCGATCTGGAAGCTGCTCTCCGGTGGGCTCGGGATGCTCGCGGGCACGACGGAGAAGCTGCTGAAAGGCGCGAGGGGCATGAGAGAGATCCTAGTATCGCGTCGTCGGCGTACCGCCGGCGAGGGTTCTGGTGGTTTTGGCGAGGGCGTCGAGTCCGCCGTCGCGGAGCGCCTTGACGAGGGCCGTGCCGACGATGGCGCCGTCGGCGTATTCGACGACGCCGGCGATCTGATCGGCGTTCGAGATGCCGATGCCCACGCACGCGTGCACGTCACCGCGGGCCCGCATGCGCTCGACGAGAGTACGCGCCGCGCGGTCGAGCTCGGTACGCTCGCCCGTGATCCCCATGGTCGACACCGTGTACACGAAGCCGGTGGACGAGGAGAGCACCAGGTCGAGTCGCTCGTCGCTCGAGGTCGGTGCCGCGAGGAAGATCCGGTCGAGGCCGGTGCGCACGCTGGCGTCGATCCACTCCCCTGCCGACTCCGGGGTGATGTCGGGCGTGATCAGGCCCGCCCCACCCGCGGCGAGCAGGTCGTCGGCGTAGCGGTCGACGCCGTACTGCATCACGGGATTCCAGTAGGTCATCACGACCACGGGAACGTCGGTCTGGTCGGTGATCGCCTTGACCGCGGTGAAGAGATCGCGCATCCGGAACCCGTTGGCGAGCGCGTGCTGCGTCGCCTCCTGGATCACCGCGCCGTCCATCACCGGGTCGGAGTAGGGCGGGCCGAGCTCGATGATGTCCACGCCGTTGCGTGCGAGGGTGAGGGCGGCCTGGATGCTCGTGTCCAGATCCGGGTAGCCCACCGGCAGGTAGCCGATGAACGCGCCTCGTCCGGCCTCGTGCGCCTTGCGGATGGCATCCTCGACGCGACTCACTCTGCGTTCTCCTCAACGTCGCGCGCCGAGGCGTCGTACAGCTCGAAGTACCGCGCAGCCGTGTCCATGTCCTTGTCGCCACGGCCCGACAGGCAGATTGCGATGAGTCCGTCGGAGCCGAGCTCGCGGCCGATGCGCAGGGCGCCCGCCAGCGCGTGGGCGGACTCGATCGCGGGGATGATGCCCTCCGTCCTGCTGAGCAGACGCAGAGCCTGCATGGCCTCGTCGTCGGTCGCGGGGATGTACTCGGCGCGACCGATCGCGCTGAGCCACGAGTGCTCGGGACCGACCCCCGGGTAGTCCAGACCTGCGGAGATCGAGTGCGATTCCACGGTCTGGCCGTCTTCGTCCTGGAGCACGAAGGTCTTCGCGCCGTGCAGTACGCCGGGCCGCCCGCGACCGATCGATGCCGCGTGGCGGGGCGTGTCGACACCGTCGCCGGCCGCCTCGACGCCGTACAGCTTCACGTCCTGATCGTCGAGGAAGGCGTCGAACATGCCGATGGCGTTCGAGCCGCCGCCCACGCAGGCGACGACGGCGTCGGGGAGTCGACCGGCCTCGGCGAGCAGCTGCTCACGAGCCTCTTCGCCGATGATCTTCTGGAAGTCGCGCACCATGGCGGGGAACGGGTGTGGTCCCGCCGCCGTGCCGAAGATGTAGTTGGTCGTCTCCACGCTCGCCACCCAGTCGCGGTAGGCGTCGTTGATGGCATCCTTCAGCGTTCGCGAGCCCGTGGTCACAGCCACCACCTCGGCGCCGAGCAGGCGCATGCGCGCGACGTTGAGCGCCTGACGCTCGGTGTCGACCTCGCCCATGTAGATCGTGCAGTCGAGGCCGAACAGCGCGGCCGCCGTCGCGGTCGCCACGCCATGCTGACCCGCGCCCGTCTCGGCGATCACCCGGGTCTTGCCGAGCCGCCTGGTCAGCAGCGCCTGTCCGAGCACGTTGTTGATCTTGTGCGAGCCGGTGTGGTTGAGGTCCTCCCGCTTGAGGAACACGCGCGCTCCGCCGGCGTGCTCGGCGAATCGCGGCACCTCCGTGATGGGCGACGGACGTCCCGCGTAGGAGTGCAGCAGCGTCGCGAGCTCGGCGCGGAAGGCCGGGTCGGCTATCGCGTCCTCGTAGGCGGCGGCGAGCTCGTCGATCGCGGCGACGAGCGATTCGGGCATGTACCGCCCGCCGAACTCGCCGAAGAACGGCCCGTGCTGATCGCGCAGACTCACTTCGTCTCGCTCCGCTCGCTCAGTGCACCGCACTTGGTCTCCGTTCTGCCGCGCACCGGTGTGTCTCCGGCGGCGAGGAATGCGTTGAGGGTGGCGACCGGGTCGCCGGTGACCAGCGCCTCGCCGATGAGCACCACGTCGGCGCCGGCATCCCGGTACCGCGTGACGTCGGCGGGCTGCAGGACGGCGGACTCGGCGATCCGGATCGCAGAGTCGGGGATACGGTCGGAGAGCCGGGCGAACAGGTCGCGGTCCAGCTCGAGGGTGTGCAGGTTGCGGGCGTTGACTCCGATGAGGTGTGCGCCCAGATCGATCGCGACCTCGAGCTCCTCGGCGGAGTGCGTCTCGACGAGGGGCGTCATGCCGAGATCGGTGATGAGACCGTGCAGCTCGGTGAGCACGGTGCGTGACAGCCCGGCGACGATGAGCAGCACGAGATCCGCGCCCGCGGCGCGCGCCTCGAAGACCTGGTAGGGCGTGGCGACGAAGTCCTTGCGCAGAACCGGCACGGATACGCGCGCGGTGACCGCCTCGAGATCAGCGAGGCTGCCGCCGAAGCGACGCTCCTCGGTCAGCACGCTGATCGCCGACGCGCCACCCTGCTCGTAGAGCGAGGCCTGCAGCGCGGGGTCGGGGATCTCGGCGAGGGCCCCGCGAGACGGGCTGGCGCGCTTGACCTCGGCGATGATCTTCACCCGGTCCGCCGGGGCGAGCGCGTCGAGCACATCGCGGGCCGGGGTTCGCGCTGCGGCCGCACGCTCGACATCGGCGAGCGGGCGGGAGACTGCGCGACGCTCGGCATCCTCCACGGCGCCGGCCGTCAGGTCGGCGAGGACCATCAGTGCGCCTTCGGTGCGTACTTCGGGCCCTTCACACCCCAGCCGGCCTTCGCCATCGCCCAGCCGACGATCGCGCCGATCACGATGACGGCGGCGCAGACCCACACCGCGATGGGCTGGTTCAGGCAGAAGAAGACCGTACCGGCGGTGAAGCCGACGAGCATGATCACGACGGCGGTCCAGGCAGCAGGCGAGTGTCCGTGGCCGGGGTCGGCGATCGGGTTGGTCATGTTCTCCTCCGGGTGGCTAGGCGATGCTGACAGTCTACCGGGCGGAGTCCGTCGGGTCGGTGCCGTGCGACAGCTCGTCCCACGAATCGACGGCGTCCTGCGGTCCTGTTTCGCGGTGTTCGGCTTCGGACGCCGACCGGTAGCGGCGCCCACCCGACTTCCAGCCGGGCGCGGTGGCGCACACGAAGGCGGATGCCAGCAGCAGGAGCACCCAAGCCGCCAGGGCGATCGCAGGCCAGCCTGTCGGCAGGATCGCGTCGACGATGTCGTAGAGAGCGGCGTCGCCGCTGAGTCCGGTCGCCTCCGCCACCGCCTTGGCAGCCACACTGCGGGGCGGGCCGAACAGCAGCGTCGTCGTGCCCATGACCAGGATGATCGCCGCGCCCGCCGCGAGCACCGCGAAGACGTATCGCAGCGCGATGCCGGCGATGGAGAGGGCCGCCCCGAGCGCCAGCACAGCGAGCGACAGCGGTGCGAGGAGGGTGAGCGCATCGGCTCCGACGATGAGCAGCGGCTCCGCAGCATCCGATCTCTCGACGACGAGCCAGGTCTGGGTGGACGAGATGATGCCGATCGCTCCCGCGAGCAGGAACGACAGCACCGCCAGCATGCGCGCACGACGCACCATCAGACCTCCTCCTGCACCGGGGCGAAACCGAGTTCGCGCCCGTCGAAGCAGGTGCTCGTGCCCGTGTGGCAGGCGGGGCCCTGCTGATCGACCTGCAACAGGATGGTGTCCGCATCGCAGTCGAGCGCGACGCTCACCACCCGCTGGGTGTTGCCCGAGGTGTCGCCTTTGCGCCAGTACTCCTGACGCGATCGCGACCAGTACACAGCGCGGCCGCCGGTCAGCGTGCGCTGCAGCGCCTCGGCGTCCATCCACGCCAGCATGAGGACGTCCCTGGTGTCGTGCTGCTGCACGATCACCGGGGCGAGCCCGGCATCGTTCCAGGCGATCCGTGTGAGATCGGGCGACGTCATCGCACCACCACCCCGGCCTCCCGCAGCGCGTCCTTGACCTCGCCGATCGTGAGCTGCCCGCTGTGGAACACGCTCGCGGCGAGCACGGCATCCGCCCCTGCGGCGATCGCGGGGGCGAAGTCGCCCACATCTCCCGCTCCCCCGGACGCGATCACGGGAACGGCCGACACCTCGCGCATCAGGCGCACCAGCTCGAGGTCGAAGCCGTCCTTCGTGCCGTCGGCGTCGATCGAGTTGACCAGCAGCTCGCCCGCTCCGCGCTCGATCGCCTCCCGGGCCCAGTCGAGGGCGTCGAGGGTCGTCTCGGTGCGTCCGCCGTGCGTGGTGACGACGAAGCCGGAGGGCGTCGTCGCGGCGCGCTTCACGTCGAGTGAGAGCACGAGCACCTGTGCGCCGAAGCGGTCGGCGATCTCGTCGATCAGCGCCGGGCGGGCGATCGCGGCGGAGTTGACCCCGACCTTGTCCGCTCCGACGGAAAGCAGACGAGCGACATCGTCGACGCTGCGCACGCCGCCGCCGACGGTCAGCGGCACGAACACGTTCTCGGCCGTGCGCTGCACGACGTCGTACGTCGTCGCTCTGGCATCGACCGTGGCGGTGACGTCGAGGAAGGTGATCTCATCCGCGCCCTGCGCCGCGTAGTGGGCGGCGAGCTCCACCGGGTCGCCCATGTCGCGCAGGTTCTGGAAGTTCACGCCCTTCACCACGCGCCCCGCCGCGACGTCGAGGCAGGGGATGACCCGGGCCGCGAGCGTCATCAGAGCCTCGCCGCGTCGATCGCGGTGACGAGGATCGCCCGCGCGCCCAGCGCGTACAGGTCGTCCATCACCTGGTTCACGCCCTTGCGGGGCACCATCACCCGCACGGCCACCCACGCGGGGTCGCGCAGCGGCGAGATGGTCGGCGACTCGCGGCCCCCCGCGATCTCGACGGCCTGATCGACGAGGTGGGCGGGCAGGTCGTAGTCGAGCAGCACGTACTGCCGGGCGACCATCACCCCACGCAGGCGGCGCAGCAGTCGGTCGGTTCCCGGAGCGTCGCCCGGGCGGCTGATCAGCACCGCCTCGGACTGGATGATGATCGGCCCGAAGATCTCGAGGCCGGCCTGACGCAGCGTCGTGCCGGTCTCGACGACGTCCGCGATCACGTCGGCCACGCCCAGCTGCACGGCGGATTCGACCGCGCCGTCGAGAGGGACGAGCTGCGCCGTCACGCCGTTCTCGCGCAGGAAGTCGTCGACCAGGCCGGGGTAGGCGGAGGCGACGCGGACGCCCTCGAGGTCCTCGATGGTCGCGTATCTGCCGGGAGGGGCGGCGAACCGGAAGGTCGAGCGGGCGAAGCCCAGCTGCTCGATCTCCCTCGCGTCGTCCTGCCGGACGTCGCGCAGCAGATCGCGACCGGTGATGCCGACGTCGAGCGCGCCGGATGCCACGTAGGTCGCGATGTCGCGCGGGCGGAGGTAGAAGAACTCGACGCCGCTGTCGGCGTCGATGACGTGCAGGGTCTTGGGGTCACGGCGACCGGTGTATCCGGCCTCCGCCAGCATCTCGGCGGCTGTCTCGGAGAGCGAGCCCTTGTTCGGAACGGCGATGCGCAGCATGGATGTCTTTCGTCTCTGGTGAACGGTGGTCTGAGCCTCGCTCACAGATGTCGGTAGACGTCCTCCAGGCTCAGGCCCTTGGCCAGCATCATCACCTGCAGGTGGTACAGCAGCTGGGAGATCTCCTCGGCGGCCTCGTCGTTCGACTCGTACTCGGCGGCCATCCAGACCTCGGCCGCCTCCTCGACGATCTTCTTGCCGATCGCATGCACTCCGCGATCCAGCTGTGCGACGGTACCCGATCCCTCGGGTCGCTCGAGCGCGGTGGCGCTGAGCTCGGCGAACAGTTCGTCGAATGTCTTCACGATTCCAGGCTAGCCGCTCGCGCGCGCTCGCGAAGACCGATGACCGCGGCCTCGATGTCGCGGGCGCCGTAGACCGCCGATCCCGCGACGAACGTGTCAGCGCCCGCGGCCGCGGCCTGGGCGATCGTGTCGTCCGAGATGCCGCCGTCGACCTGCAGCCAGACGTCGGATCCGCGCCTGCGCGCCTCGTCGTGCAGAGCGCGCAGCTTCGGCATCGTCTCGGGCATGAAGCCCTGGCCGCCGAACCCGGGCTCGACCGTCATCACGAGGATCTGGTCGAACTCGTCGAGGATGTCGTACAGCGACTCCCCCGCCGTTCCCGGCTTGATCGCGATGCCCGCACGTGACCCGATCGCACGCAGGCGCCGCGCGAGGGCCACCGGGTCGGCGGCGGCCTCGAGGTGGAAGGTCACGCTCGCGGCTCCCAGGTCGGCATAGCCCGGTGCCCACCGGTCGGGGTCGTCGATCATCAGGTGCACGTCGAGCGGGATGGGGCTGGTCGCCTGGATCCGCTCCACCATCTGCGGGCCGAAGGTGAGGTTGGGGACGAAATGGTTGTCCATCACGTCCACATGCGCGAAGTCGGCGGTCGCGATGCGGGCGAGCTCGGTCTGCATGTTCGCGAAATCCGCGGCGAGGATGCTCGGATTGATGCGCGGTGCGGCGGGGAGGGTCACGAGGTGGTCCTTTCCGGATCGGTGCGCTGCAGCAGCGCGAGGAACATGGCGTCGGTGCCGTGCCGGTGCGGCCACAGCTGCGCGCTGCCGGCGCCGGGGCCGTCGCCGCGCGGGGCCAGATCGATGGGCGTCCGGGAGATGCCGGTCATCACCTCACGCGCGTCGAGCTCGACGATGTCGTCGCGACGGCGCAGGATCTCGGCGACGATGCCCGTCGTCTCCGCCAGATGCGGCGAGCAGGTCGCGTAGCCGACGATCCCGCCGGGCTTCACCGCGTCGACGGCGGCGTCGAGCAGCTGCATCTGCAGCTCCACGAGCTCGGCGACGTCCTCCGGCGACTTGCGCCAGCGGGCCTCCGGGCGCCGGCGCAGCGCACCGAGACCGGTGCAGGGCGCATCGACGAGGATCCGGTCGAAGGACGCCGGATGCTGTGCCGCGAACACGCGGCCGTCCTGCTCGTGCACGGGCACGTCGATCGGCAGGGGACGCACGGCATGCCGCACGAGCCCGGCGCGAGCGGGAACGACCTCGTTCGCCTCGAGCTCAGCTCCCGATTCGAGCGCGAGCGCGGCCAGCATGGCCGTCTTCCCGCCCGGCCCCGCACACAGATCCAGCCACCGCTCCCCCGCGCGCACCGGCGCCGCTGCGGCCAACGCCAGCGCGACGAGCTGCGAGCCCTCGTCCTGCACGCGGACGGTGCCGCCGGAGTCGGAGATCACCCGGCGCGGGTCGCCGNNCGGCGACCCGAACGCGGTGGACGCGTACGGGCGCCGTGGGGTGCCCGCCTCGGCGAGACCGGGGAGCGCGGCGAGGGTGACCTCGGGCGCATCGTTGTCGGACGCCAGCAGAGCGTCCAGCTCGTCCGCTCGGCCCTCGGCGGCGAGGGCGCGGCGGAGGGCGCGGATCACCCACACGGGATGTGCGGTGCGCAGCGCGAGACGCTCGTCGTCCGAGCGTGCGCCGGCTTCGATCCGCTGCTGCCAGGTCTCGGCGTCGTCCCGCCCGATCCGGCGCAGCACGGCGTTCGCGAACCCGGACGCCCCTCGCCCGGCCTCGGCGGCGACCAGCGACACGGATTCGTTCACCGCCGCGTGGGCGGCGACGCGCGTGGAGAGCAGCTGGTGGGTGCCGAGGCGCAGGGCGTCGAGCACCGCGGGGTCGATCTGCTCGACGGGCCGGCCGGCCGCCTCCGCGATGATCGCGTCGTAGGTGCCGCGGCGACGCAGGGTGCCGTATGCGAGCTCGGTGGCGAGCCCGGCATCCTGCGGATTCAGGTTCGCTTCGACGATCAGCTTCGGCAGCAGCAGGTTGGCATACGCGTCGTCGTCCGATACGGCGCGGAGCACGTCGTAGGCGACCCAGCGGGCGGCCTGGATCTTCGGCGCGGTCACGATCCGAGCCTCACTGTTCCGGCATCGCGCATCCCGCGCCACCAGTCCGCGGCATCCATCGCTCCCTTGCCCGCCGGCTGCACGCGGGTGACCGCGAGCGGGGTCGTGCCCGTGCCGATGAACACGGCGGTCTTGGTGCCGTGCAGCAGGCCGGGGTCGAGGTGCGGTGCGTCGATCGGCGCCGGCGCCGCACCGAGGATCTTCAGCCTGGCCCCGGCGAGTGTCGTGTGCGCGCCGGGTTCGGGGGTGACGCCCCGGTAGCGCGCGTACACCTCGTCGAGTGGTGCGCTCCAGTCGATCGCGCCGTCGTCGAGGGTGAGCTTCGGGGCGAGGGTCGGCTCTCCCTCCTGCGGGTGCGCCTGGGCCGTCCCGGCGGCGATCCCGGCGACGACGTCGGCGGTGAGCGAGGCCCCGTCCTCCGCGAGCAGGTCGAGAGCGACGTCAGCCGTGGCGTCGTCCGGCACGGCGACGGAGCGCATGGCGAAGACGTCCCCGGCGTCGAGTGCGGGCACGAGCTGGAACACGGCGACGCCCAGTTCGGCGTCGCCCCCGATCAGCGCCCGCTGCACCGGTGCGGCGCCGCGCCAGCGCGGCAGCAGCGAGAAGTGCAGGTTGATCCAGCCCTTCTCCGGCGTCGACAGCAGCGGTTCGCGCACGATGCCGCCGTAGGCGACGATCACGCCGAGCTCGGCGTCGAGAGCGGCGATCTGGGCGGTCGCCTCATCGTCGAGTCGCGCGGTCTTGATGACGCGCAGTCCGAGCTGCTCGGCGGCCGCGGCGACCGGCGACGGGGTCAGCACGCGCCTGCGCCCCAGCGGGGCGTCGGGGCGAGTGACGACGGCCGCGATCTCGTGCTGTGCGGCGAGGGCGCGCAGGGTCGGTACGGCGACGGCGGGGGTGCCTGCGAACACGAGGCGCATGGAAGGTTCTCCGGTCGGTCGAGCTGGTTCGGGTGATCAGATGTCGGGTTCGAGGATATCGAGATGCACCGAGAGGGGGATCCGCTGGCGCCCACGGCCGCGCCGGCTCTGCGCGGCATCGGCGACGACGCTGGCGCGCAGCGTGTCGGCTACCTCCTGGCCGGCGGCGTACGGGAAGCGCACGAGTGCGCGCACGCGACCCTCCTCGTCGATCGGCACGGGTCCGAGCACGGCGTCCGCCGGGATGCCGATGCCGCCGAGCGCATCGAGCGCCCCGCGCACCGAGGCCGGGATCCCCTCGAGCTGCGCGAACCGGGCCGTCGGGGGCATGTGCAGCGGCATCCGCGCCTCCAGCTCGGAACGGGCGTACGCGGCGGCCGACCAGGTGGCGAGAGCGCGGGCCACGGGACCGTCTACGCCGACGAGGTGCACGGGTGCTCCGGGGGCGGCGAGGGCGGCGGCGTTCGCCCACCAGCGCAGGCACGACTCGCCGATCCGCAGCTCGGGTGCCTGCAGCATGCGTGCGCCGTCGAGCAGGATGACTGCCCGGTAGCCTCCGTCGGCGACCGGCTCGGCACCGCGGGTGGCGACGACCAGCGCCGGACGACCGTCGACGTGCTGCACCGCGTGCGCACCGTCGGAGACGATCACCCGCACGCCGGGGAACGCGCGGCCCAGCTCGTCGGCGGTGCGCTCCGTGCCCGATGATGCCAGCTGCACCTGGTCGGACGAGCACTCAACGCAGCGCCAGGAGTGCGCGGAGCGCCCGCACCACCCGCACACCGGAACGGCGCCCCGGCGTCGGGCGCCGAGCGGCCCGCCGCACTCCCGGCACCGGGCGGGATGCCGGCAGGAGGCGCAGACGAGGGTCGGGGCGAACCCGGGGCGGGCGACCTGCACCAGCACGGGGCCGTCTGCGGCTGCGGCGCGTGCGGTGGCGAAGGCGCTCGAGGGCACCCGCTGGCTGATCGTGCGCTCGAGCTCCTGCGGGGTGCTCAGCCGCACGTTCGGGATCACGCGGCGCGACGCGGTGATCTCGCGCAGCCAGGAGTGCTGCACGAGACGCTCCACGTCGGTCGAGCGGGTGTGCGCGACGAGCAGCAGCGCGCTGCCCTCCTGCTCCTGCCGGAGCAGGGCCGCGTCGCGGGCATGCACGTACGGCGCGAGCGGTTCGGCGAGCAGCGGGTCGGAGTCGTCCCAGATCGCGACGAGCGCGGCGCGAGCCGGTGAGTAGACCGCCGAGCGGTTGCCGACCACGACGCAGGGCGCCTCGTCGAGCGTCCGCAGGAATGCGCGGTAGCGGTCGGGGTTCGTCTGCCTCGCGTCATGGCGTGCGATCGCCGCTGCGGGCACGAGCTTCTCGAGCGCCGCGAGCAGCAGCTCCTGGTCGCGGTAGTCGGGCACCACCAGGATGCTCGATCTGCCGTCCGCGAGTTCCCGGGCGGCGGCGGAGGCCAGCAGCGTCGCCCATCCCGGCTCCGAGCCGCTCTGCACCGGGATCGCCTCGACGGCCGCCCGGCCCGACTGCGCGAGCACCTCCGCCAGGCCCTCGTAGCGCGTGATGACCTCGTGCGCGCGGGTCACGGCATCCGGATCGACCTCGATCGTCTCCTCGACCGGCGTCCACGCCTTCTCGACCCGCACCTGCCGTTTCGGGATGGCGAGTCGCAGGACGTCGGATGCCGAGCCCGCGGCGCGATCCGCCGCGCGTCGCGCGAGACGGTACAGGCGGTCGGGCATGACCACCGTCGGCGAGACGACGCTCTCGATCTCGGAGAGCGTGCGGGTGGCATCGGGCTCGACGTCGATCTCGACGATGAACCCGTCGACGACGCGACCCGCGGTGCGCAGCGGTGCCTTGATGCGCACGCCCGGCAGGACCTCGCCGAGCGTCTCCGGCAGCGCGTAGTCGAACAGCCGGTCCAGCTGCGGCAGCGGCGAGTCGATCAGCACCCGCGCGATGCGCCGCCCCTCCCCCGCGCTGGGCGCCGCCCGCGTGGGACGAGCCTCTGACACGACGGCCTCAGAGGCCGGCGGCGCGACGCAGGTCGTCGGCGCGGTCCGTGCGCTCCCAGGTGAAGTCGGGCAGCTCGCGTCCGAAGTGCCCGTAGGCGGCGGTCTGCGCGTAGATCGGGCGCAGCAGGTCGAGCTCCTCGATGATGGCCTGCGGGCGCAGGTCGAACACCTGCGAGATCGCCTCGGTGATGGTCTCGTCCGAGACACGACCGGTGCCGAAGGTCTCGACGTAGAGCCCGACGGGACGAGCGACCCCGATGGCGTACGCGACCTGCACCTCGGCGCGGTCGGCGAGACCCGCTGCGACGACGTTCTTGGCGACCCAGCGCATCGCGTAGGCGCCGGAGCGGTCGACCTTCGACGGGTCCTTGCCGCTGAACGCGCCCCCGCCGTGCCGGGCAGCGCCGCCGTACGTGTCGATGATGATCTTGCGGCCGGTGAGACCGGCGTCGCCCTTCGGGCCGCCGGTGACGAAGGGACCGGCGGGGTTGATGTAGTACTTCAGGTCGTCGGCGAGGTCGAGGCCGGTCTGCTCGAGGACCGGGTCGATGACGACGGCGCGCACGAGCTGCTTCAGCTCGTCCTGGGAGATGTCGGGGTGGTGTTGCGTCGACAGCACGACGGCGTCGACGGTCTTCGGGGTGAAGCCGTCGTAGCCGAGCGTGACCTGCGTCTTCCCGTCCGGACGCAGGAAGTCGAGCTCGCCGGAGCGGCGGACCTCGGTGAGGCGCTCGGCGATGCGGTGCGCGGTCCACGCGGCCATCGGCATGAGCTGCGGGGTCTCGTTGGTCGCGAAGCCGAACATGATGCCCTGGTCGCCCGCGCCGAGCAGATCGCGAGGATCGGTCGATCCCCCGTCGCGCTGCTCCTGAGCCTGGTCGACGCCGTTCGCGATGTCGGTCGACTGCTCGCCCACCGAGATGCTGACACCGCACGACGAGCCGTCGAAACCGGTGTCGCTCGAGGTGTAGCCGATGCCGTTCACGACGTCGCGCACGATCGTCGGGATGTCGACGTAGCCCTCGGTGCGAATCTCACCGGCGACGTGCACCAGGCCGGTCGTGACGAGCGTCTCGACCGCCACGCGCGAGTCGCGGTCGACCGTGAGGAGTCCGTCGAGGATGCTGTCGGAGATCTGGTCGCAGATCTTGTCGGGGTGTCCTTCGGTGACGGACTCGGACGTGAACAGGCGCAGCGCGCTCATCGGGGCTCCAAAGCGGGGTCGTGGGGCGGAGCCGGTGACGGCTCGACGCCAGTGTGCATGAAGCCGCCGACATCCTGAGGAGGACGTCGGCGGCTCACAGTGCGAAGGCGATCACTCAGCGTGACGGATGCGCAGCTTGTCCTCGTTGATCTCGTGCAGGGCGATCGTGAGGGGCTTGTCCTCGACCGACGAGTCGACGAGCGGGCCGACGTTGTCGAAGAGGTTCCCCTCGTGCAGGTCGGAGTAGTAGTCGTTGATCTGACGCGCGCGCTTCGACGCGTAGATCACGAGCTCGTACTTCGACGAGACGCGCTCGAGAAGGTTGTCGATGGGCGGGTCGATGATGCCGTTGTTGTGTCCGGCCATGGTGGACCTCCTGGTCAGGCGACGGTGGCGTCGGGGGTGACGAGCTGTCGCGAAATCGATGCGGCGCGCAACCTGAGGGCTCAGGGAGCCGAGCGACGCGCAGAGTCTGTGGCCAATTCTACGACCTCTTCGGCCGCCGTGGCGACGTCGGCGTTCACGACGAGGTAATCGAACTCGTTCTGCGCGGCCAATTCCACCCGCGCGGTGCGCAGCCGACGGGTGCGTTCCTCGGCATCCTCGGTGCCTCGGCCGACGAGACGCTGCACGAGCTCGTCCCAGCTCGGGGGCAGCAGGAAGACGAGGGATGCCGACGGCTCGGCCGCCCGCACCTGCCTGGCGCCCTGCAGGTCGATCTCGAGCAGCACGGTTCTGCCTTCGGCCAGCGCCGCGTCCACGGGCCCGCGCGGCGTGCCGTAGCGGTGCTTG
>NZ_MJIR01000081.1:0-15943 GCF_001878835.1 Microbacterium sp. AR7-10
CTAGCTAGACCCGAGCCCGCATCGTCGATGCACCACCTGTCCTCTTCTCGTCTTTTTTTTTTTTTGAGTTCGTCGGCAGCGTCAGATGTGTATAAGAGACAGGAGCTGTCGCTGCGGGCGCTGCGCCAGTCGCAGGACGCGCCCACCGTCGAGAACACCACCTCCGCGCTGGAGCGCATCCAGGCGCAGTCGCTGCGGATGACGCGACTCGTCGAGGACCTGCTGCTGCTGGCCAGGCTCGACGAGGGCGCCGAGCTGGTGCACGGCGAGGTCGACCTCTCGCAGCTCGCCGTCGAAGCCCTCGCCGACGCGCAGCCCACCGCGCCTGACCACCACTGGAAGCTCGAGACCCCCGGCGAGCCCGTCGTCGTCGCGGGTGACGTCGGACGCCTGCATCAGGTGGTCGGCAACCTGCTCGCCAACGCCCGCACGCACACGCCGGAGGGCACGACCATCACGCTGTCGGTGTCGGCCACCCCTTCGGGCGCCGAGCTGCGCGTGCACGACGACGGGCCAGGGATCGATCCCGACGTGCGGGAGGAGCTGTTCGCCCGGTTCGCTCGCGGCGACGTGTCGCGCGCGCGGCAGACCGGCGGCACGGGCCTCGGCCTCGCGATCGCCAAGGCGATCGTCGAAGGCCACGGCGGCACGATCACGGTCGAGAGCACGCCGGGTGACACGTCGTTCACGGTGCGCCTGCCGCGCGGCGAGCAGGCCACCCCGGCGCGGTCAGCGCAGGCGCGGTCCGAGCGCGACGAGCATCCGGATCAGTAGCCGGCGAACGCGTCGGTCGTCACCGCGCGGGCCTTCTGCAGCGCCGGTGCGAGATCGGCGATGAGGCGGGGCGGTCCGGAGATGTAGGCGTGCCGCGCGGCGAGATCGGGCACCACGCGCTGCAGAGCCTCCGCGTCGAGCCGGGCACCCTGCGCCCAGGCCCAGTGCGCCGGCAGCTCGGCCGGCTCGTCGCGCGTGAACACGATCGTGCGGACGCCGGTCGCCGCGAGCTCATCGCGGAACGCGAGCTCGGCCGCCTCGGAGGCCACATAGATGAGCACGACATCGCGCTCGGCGCCGGTGGCCTGCAGCTGGCGCAGCTGCGACACGAACGGGGTCACACCGATGCCTGCCGCGACCATCAGCACCGGGGTGCGCCCGCGCGGCAGCACGAAGTCTCCCCACGTGCCGGTGACGGCGAGCACGGCTCCCGGTTCGGCAGCCTTCAGCGCCCGCTTGTAGCTCGACGGATGCTTCTGATCGCCGTCCTTGTAGGCGATTCGCAGAGTGGGCAGGTCGGCAGGCGCGGAGACGATGCTGAACTCGCGGCGGGTGCCCCTGGCATCCGGATTGCGATGCGGCACCTCGAGCTCGAGATACTGCCCCGCGACGAAGCGCAGCCGCCCCTTGGTGCGGAACGTGAGCTCCTGCGCGGTGGGCGTGACGAAGGTGCGCTCGGTGAGCACCAGCCGCACCGAGCTGCGCAGCGCGAAGGCGAAGGCGAGCAGGTTGCCGATCAGCAGAGCGCGCTCCTGGCCGAGCGTGAACAGCGAGCCGACCGCGATCGGCCATCCGGCGAGCACTCCCACGAGAGCGGCGACGCTGTACTGCTGCCAGCGTCGCGGCGGCAGGGTGAGCGGCTCGGAGAGCATGAACGCGCCGAGGAAGAGGTACGGCGTCTGCGTGAGGGCGGCCGGCAGCGCCTCCCCCGCGCTGAACGCGATGCCGAACTCCTGCGACTGCACGGCCTGCCGCGCGACCGACACCACGACGACCACGAGCAGGAAGACGAGCATCAGCCGCACCTTCTCGGTGCGCCACAGCACGATCAGCCCGCTCAGCGCGACGGACAGCGCAAGCCAGGGCGTGCCGACCCACCACGCCGAGAATGTGCCGAGACCGAAGACCGTCACCACCGCGGCGCCGAATGCCGCGGGATTGAGGATGTGCCGTCCGCGCCACGCGATCAGGTATTTCGACAGGCTCGCCAGCACCCCGGCGAGTGCCGTCCCGCCCAAGCCGGCCGGGGTCAGCGAGGGCTGCAGCACGAACAGCAGGATGAGTGCCGTGACCAGCGACGACTCGATGCGCCACGGCAGGCGCAGGACGCGCTGCGCGGCGGCGTCGACCGCGGAGATCGAGAGGGCGAGCACGGCGAAGGATGCCAGGATCTCGCCCGCCGACGGTCCGACCAGCCCCGCCAGCGACAGCCCGAGTGCGATCGCCGCGAGCCCCGCGAGGGCGAACAGCACGAGCCGGTACATCGAGATGCCGCCGAGGACGGCCAGCACGCGCTGCCGCATGGCCAAGAACGCAGTGATCACTCTTCTACTCTTCCGTATCCTCAGCGGGCGGGCTCGGTGAACAGCTCACCGGGGAACCCGCGTGAGCGCTCGACGCGCCCGTCGCTCGACATCCGCACCCAGTGAGCGCCCCAGCGATCGGCGATCTCGGGACCCCCGTCGAAGAACAGGCCGGTCGCCGCGCCGTCGGCGTGCATGGCGTCCCCGGCGAGCGCCCAGGTGGCGACCCAGGTGCGCACGGGAAGCCCGGTGCGTCCGTCGAGCACGTGGTGCAGTCCGCTCCCCCACGTCCGCCGTGTCACCGCGGATGCGCACAGCGCGGCATCCGTCACCTCGACCACCCCGATCGCGGAGGTCGCGTCGTACGGGTGCTCGAGCGCGACTCTCGCGGTGCCGCCGCGTACGCGAAGATCACCGCTGCCGTCGACGGTCACCCGGCCGGGAACCTCCGCCAGCGCCTCGCTGACGAGATCGACCAGCCGCCCCTTGCCGACGGCGCCGACATCGATGACGGCGGGCTCCTCGAGGGTCAGCGAACCGTGCTCGCCGTGCAAGACCTGCTCCCACCGCGGGTGCCCCGCGTGTATCCCACCCGGCTGCCGCGTACGCGGGCGCAGGGTCAGCGCGGCGTCGTAGCCGAGCGCCTCGAGTGCCGACCCGATCAGCGGGTTCACACCGCCGTCGGTCGCCCGACCGAGATCGCGGTAGGTCTCGATCATCGCCGCGGCATCGGCGGCGGCTGCGGGGGTCAGCTCCGCCGTGCCGCCGTGCGCGCGCAGCGACGAGACGACGGAGTCGTCACGGAAGCGCGACCAGGTCGCGTCGAACGCCTCGATGATGCCGCCCACGCGCGCTCGAGCCGGGCCGTCCAGCGGGTCGACGGTCTCGATCTCCCACGACGTGCCGATGGCGTCGAACCGCCACGAGTGCATGCCGGATCACTCGGCCGCTGTGGCGGCTTCGTCCTTGATCTTCACCACGGCCTGATCGAATCCGTCGCTGGTGAGCGACGATCCGGCGACGCGGTCGACCTCCAGCTCGTCGAGCTTCTTCCCGACCACGACATCGGAGATGCCGGCGATGAACTGACCCTGGTAGTTCTTCGACTCCGGGGCCAGCGGGTCGCCGACCACGCGGACGTCGGTGACGGTGTCGTCTGCGATCGTCAGGGTCACCTCGATCGTCTCCACCGTCTCGGGCGTGCGATACGACCCCTCAGCCGTGTACGTTCCGTCGGCGTAGGGGGCAGTGGCGTCGGTGCTCAGCGGTGACGGGTCGGCCCTGCCGGTGTCGGCGTCCGCCGCACCCGAGCACCCGGCGAGGACGAGGGCGCCGGCGACGCCGAGCAGAGCGGTTCCGGTGCGGGCTGCGGGATGCACGTTCATGCGTCCAGCTTCGGGCATCCGGCTATGAGAAATCCGGATGCCGTCGTCGCGACGTCGGGGCGATCAGGCGTCTCCGCCGAACATGCTCGTCACGGAGCCGTCTTCGAAGACCTGCTTGATCGCGGTGGCGAGCAGCGGCGCGATCGGCAGCACCGTGAGCCCGTCCCAGCGTCGCGACTGGGTGAGCGAGATCGTGTCGGTCACGACGACCTGGTCGATCGCGTCGTCCTGCAGGCGGTCGGATGCCGGGTCGCTGAAGACCGCGTGCGTGGCCGCGACGATCACCTTGCGGGCGCCGTTCGCCTTCAGCGCCTGCGCGGCCTTGACGATCGTGCCACCGGTGTCGATCATGTCGTCGACGAGCAGGCAGGTGCGTCCGTCGACGGTGCCGACGATCTCGTGCACCGAGACCTGGTTGGCGACCTTGGGGTCGCGACGCTTGTGGATGATCGCGAGGGGTGCTCCCAGGCTGTCCGACCAGCTGTCGGCCACACGGACACGACCCATGTCGGGCGACACGATCGTGAGCGTCTCGCGGTCCTCGGCGGTGAGGGTGCCCTGGAAGTGCTCGAGCAGCACGGGCTTGGCGAAGAGGTGATCGACCGGTCCGTCGAAGAACCCCTGGATCTGCGCGGCGTGCAGGTCGACGCTCATCACGCGGTCAGCGCCGGCGGTCTTCAGCATGTCGGCCACGAGACGGGCGGAGATGGGCTCGCGACCGCGGCCCTTCTTGTCCTGACGGGAGTAGGGGTAGTACGGGGCGACGACGGTGATGCGCTTGGCCGAGGCGCGCTTGGCGGCGTCGAGCATGATCAGCGTCTCCATGAGCCACTCGTTCACCGGCTCGCCGAACGACTGCACGATGAACAGGTCGCAGCCGCGGATCGACACCTCGAAGCGGGCGTAGATCTCCCCGGAGGCGAACGTGCGGTGCTCGACCGGGGCCGCCTCCTGGCCGAGGGCCGTGGCGACGGCTGCGGTCAGCTCGGGATGCGAGCGTCCGCCCGCGACGACGAGGCGCTTCTTCGTCTTCGCGATCAGACCGGGTGCGACCCCGTTCTCACGATCGAGTGCGACCTTCTTCTTCTTGTTGCCCATGCGCCCTATTCCGCCGATCGTTCGCGGGCCGCCGCATCGGCTGCACCCGTGCCTGCTCTGTTCTTCTCGACCCACCCGTCGATGTTGCGCTGGGGGGCGACGCTCATGGCCAGGGCACCCGCGGGCACGTCCTTGCGGACGACGGCGCCGGCACCTGTCTTCGCACCTGCCCCCAGCCTAACGGGCGCCACGAGCACGGTGTGCGAGCCGGTGTGCACCTCATCGCCGACCACGGTGCGGTGCTTGTTCACGTCGTCGTAGTTCGCGGTGATCGTGCCGGCGCCGAGGTTGACGCCGCGACCGATCGTGGCATCGCCCACGTACGACAGGTGGGGCACCTTGCTGCTCTCGCCGATCTCGGCGTTCTTCGTCTCGACGTACGCGCCGATCTTGCCGCCGGCGCCGAGCACGGTGCCGGGGCGCAGGAACGAGAACGGGCCGACGGTGGCCTTCGCCCCGATCACCGCGAGCGTCGCGTCGGTGCGCTTGACCACCGCGTCCGCGCCGACCTCGCAGTCCACCAGCGTGGTGTCGGGCCCGACGGTGGCGCCTTCGGCGATGACCGTGGCGCGCAGGATCTGGGTGTTCGGGAGGATCGTCACGTCGGGTGCGAGCGTGGCGTCGTCGTCGATCCACGTGGTATCGGGGTCGACGACGGTGACGCCCTCGCGCTGCCAGCGACGCACGATGCGCTGGTTGAGCAGGCGACCGACGAGCGCGAGCTGCGCCCGGTCGTTGACCCCGAACGTCACGGTGACGTCGGAGACGACGGATGCCGCCACGCGGTCACCGTCGCGGCGCAGCAGGCCCGGCACGTCGGTGAGGTACATCTCGCCCTGCGCGTTGTCGACGCCGATCTCGGGCAGGTAGCGGCGCAGGGTCTCGGAGCGGAACGCGTACATGCCGGCGTTGATCTCGCGGACCGACGCCTCGTCGTCGCTGGCATCCTTCTGCTCCACGATGCGGTCGACACCGCCGTCGGCGTCGCGGATCACCCGGCCGTAGCCGGTCGGGTCGTCGACGACAGCGGTCATCAGGGTCGCCGGTGCACCCGACGCGCGGTGCTCGTCGAGGAACGACGAGAGCGTCTCGGCGTCGGCGAGCGGGCAGTCGCCCGAGAGCACGAGCACATCGCCGTCGAAGTCGGCGGGCAGCGCGTCGATCGCGACCTGCACGGCGCGGCCGGTGCCGGGCACGTCGTCCTGGTCGACGAAGACCGCGTCGGGGTAATCGGCGGCGAGCGCCGTGACGACCTGCTCGCGCTCGTGGCGCACGACGACCTCGATGTGCGACGCGCCCAGAGACCGGGCCGTGGTGAGCACGTGTCCGACCAGCGGGCGGCCTGCGATCTCGTGCAGCACCTTGGGTCGGCGGGACTTCATGCGGGTGCCCTGCCCTGCGGCGAGCACGATGATGGCGAGATTGTTCTGCGTCATGCTCCGCCGCCAGGATTCGAACCTGAACTTCACAGCTCCAAAGGCTGTCGTGCTGCCGTTACACCACGGCGGACCACGGCCCTCCGCCTCGCTGGGCGGCGACCGCGGGTCAATTCTGCCACGGCGGACCCGCTCTCCCGTCCGGACGGACGTGACCGGCACAGGATAATGGGGGGATGAGCGAGGCGGATGAGGTCGACCGGATCGTCGGCGCCTGGAACACCCAGCGCCCCGACCTGGACTTCTCGCCCCTCGAGGTGCTCTCGCGCATGGACCGCCTCTCACGGCATCTCGACCGCGCCCGGCGCGACGTGTTCCGCCGCAGTGACATCGAGCCGTGGGAGTGGGACGTGCTCTCGGCGCTGCGACGTGCCGGCGCGCCGTTCCAGCTGTCCCCCAAGCAGCTGCTGCAGCAGACCCTGGTCTCCAGCGGCACGATGACCAACCGCATCGATCGTCTGGTGGGACGCCGGTTCGTCCGACGCGAGTCCGACCCTCAGGACGGGCGGAGCGTACTCGTCACCCTCACCGACGACGGGCGGGTGCGGGTGGATGCCGCGATCACCCGCCTCGTCGACGCCGAGGCCGTGCTGCTGCAGGCCCTCCCCCGCACCGACCGCGAGCGGCTGGCCGGCCTGCTGCGCAAGCTGAGCCTGAGCTTCGACTCGTGAGCGCTCCTGTTCCAGGGCGCGGACGCTGATGGCGATGCGCTCCCCACTGCCGGTGCGCGACGGCGTCGGTGCGACCCGGCTGCATCTGCCGCTGACCGGGCCGTGGCCGACGGTCGGCGCGTACATGGCCGAGCGCTTCTTCCACCTCGAGCCCGAGCGCCTGCTGTCTCGGTTCGACCGCGGTGAGATCGTCGCGAGGGACGGCACGCCCCTCGCGCGCGAGACCCCGCTGGGCGCGCACGAGTTCGTCTGGTACTACCGCGAGCCTCCCATCGAGCGCGAGATCCCGTTCGACGTGGAGGTGCTGCACCAGGACCGCGACCTGGTCGTGGCCGACAAGCCGCACTTCCTCCCCACGACGCCGGGCGGCAAGTACCTGCAGAACTCGACCCTGGTGCGGCTGCGCAACCTCCTCGGCATCCCCGAGCTCACCCCGATCCACCGCCTCGATCGGGCGACCGCCGGTGTGCTGATGTTCTCCACCCGCCCCGAGACCCGCGGGGCCTATCAGCTGCTGTTCGAACGGCGACAGGTCGAGAAGGTGTACGAGGCGGTCTCCGCGGTGCCCGAGGGGTGGGACGCGGCATCCCCCGCCCTGGCGGGACGACCGTTCCCGATCGTGTACCGCAACCACATCGAGAAGCTGCGCGCGCACGTGTGCGTGCGGGTCGACGAGGCGCGCGAGCCGAACTCCGAGACGCTCATCGAGCTGCTCGGCTGCGACGACCGGGTCGTGCACACGCTGCTGCGCCCGCATTCCGGACGCATGCATCAGCTGCGGGTGCATCTCGCCTCGCTCGGCGCGGGCATCCTGAACGACGGCTTCTACCCGACGCTGCTTCCCGAGGCGCCGGACGACTTCACGCGGCCGCTGCAGCTGCTCGCGCGCGAGCTGCGCTTCGTCGATCCGCTGACCGGGGCCCCGCGCGAGTTCCTCACGCGCCGGGTCCTGCAGGACGCCCCGCGCGGCTGACGCCGTGCTCGGCCGCTCTCGGCCGCTCGCGGCCGCGTCGTGTCAGCGCCGCATGATCCGCCGGGCGAGGTACGTGCCGAGCGACTGCGCGAAGTGCACGAACACGACGATCAGCAGCACCGCCGCCCACATCACGACCGGCTCGAACTGGCGACGCCCGTACGTGAGGGCGAAGTTGCCCAGGCCACCCGCGCCGATGTACCCCGCCATCGCCGTCATGTCGATGAGCGCGACGATGACGAACGTGTAGCCCAGCACGAGCGGGCCCAGCGCCTCCGGGATGACGACGGTGAACAGCGTGCGCCATGGCCCGGCGCCCATCGCGCGCGCGGCCTCGATGACCCCCGGCGAGACCCCGACCAGGTGCTGCTCGACGATGCGCCCGATGGCGAACATCGAGGCGACCACGAGCGCCACGATCGCGGCGTTGGTGCCGATGCCGCTGCCCACGACGAAGCGCGAGAACGGGATCAGCACGGTGATGAGGATCACGAACGGGATCGGCCGGAAGAAGTTGATGAACAGGTTCAGCACGAACGACACGGCGCGGTTCTGCAGCATCCCGCCCGGCCGGGCGAGGTAGAGGCCCACTCCGATCAGGCCGCCGAGGACCCCGCCGAACAGCAGCGTCAGCGACACCATGTACAGCGTCTCGACCGCTGCCTGCCAGAACTCCGGGGCGAGTTCGACGAGACGATCCATCAGCGCTCCTCCTCCCGATCGATGTCGGTCACATCGACCGTGCGACCGATGCCGACGAGCACGTCGTCGATCCGCTTGTGCTCACCGCGGATGGCGAGAGTCAGGTGGCCGAACGCCCGCCCGCGGATGTCGTTGATGCCGCCGAACACGAGCTCGAACTCCAGCCCCGCCTCCGCCAGGTCGACGAACAGCTGGGCCTGCGACGGCCCGCCGTCGCGGAACGAGAACGTCACGAGCCGACCGCGGTGGCGCTCGCGCAGCACCGCGCGCTCCGCCGGGGAGGGGATGCCCTTGACCACGGTTCCGACGAAGCGCTGCGATGCCGGATGCCGGGGCGCCGAGAACACCTCGAACACATCCCCCTGCTCGATCACCCGCCCCCGGTCCATGACGGCGACCTTCGTCGCGATCGTCTGGATCACATCCATCTCGTGCGTGATGACCACGATGGTGACGCCCTGCTCCTCGTTGACCCGTTTGAGCAGGGCGAGCACCTCGTGCGTGGTCTCGGGGTCGAGCGCGCTGGTGGCCTCGTCGGCGAGCAGGATGGCCGGTCGGGTCGCGAGGGCGCGGGCGATCCCGACACGCTGCTTCTGACCGCCCGAGAGCTGCTCGGGGTACGAGCGCGCCTTGTCGCTGAGGCCGACGAACGAGAGCAGCTCGGCGACGCGGGCGTCGATGTCGGCCTTGGACCAGCCGGCGAGCTTGAGCGGATACGTGATGTTGGCGCGCACGGTCTTGGCCGAGAAGAGGTTGAACTGCTGGAAGATCATGCCGATGCCGGTGCGGACCGCTCGCAGCTCCCGCTCGGAGAGCGCGGTGACCTCGACGTCGTCGACCGTGATGCGCCCCTCGGTCGCCGGCTCGAGGGCGTTGATGAGTCGCACGAGGGTGGACTTGCCTGCCCCCGAGTAGCCGATGATGCCGTAGACGTCTCCCTTCTCGATGTGCAGGGTGACGTCGTCGACCGCGGTGACCTGGTCTCCCGCGCGCTGCGGGGACGGGTATCGCTTCGACACGTTCTCGAGCGAGACGATCGGCATGGGTGCACTCCGGTTTCGGGTGGGAGGAAGGGGCGGGCGCAGCGCCCGGAAACGGAGAATCGGGCAGCGCGCCTCGCACTGCCCGATTCTCTCAGGAGATCAGCTGTTGTCCGCGACGTCCTTCTGGACGGTCGTGAGCGTCTTCGCCAGCTCCTCCTGGGAGAGCTGCACGGTCACACCGGTTCCGCCCGACGACTCGGCGAGGCCCTTCTGCACGGCCTCGTCGGTCTGGAAGATCTCGATGAGCTTCAGGTAGGTCTCGTTGTCGACGTCTTCCGCACGGGAGGCGAAGATGTTCACGTAGGGAGCGGCGGCCGGGTCGGACGCGTCATCGGTGAACAGCGCGTCGTCGAACTTCAGACCCGCCTCCTCGACGAAGTCGTTGTTGATGATGGCCGCGGCGACATCGGGCAGAGCCTCCGGAGTCAGCGCCGCCTCCAGCGCGGTCACCTTGACCTTGGACTTCGCCTCGTCGATGTCGGAGAGATCGGAGAACGGCGAGCCGCCGTCCTTGAGCTCGATGAGTCCGGCCGACTGCAGAACGAGCAGACCGCGCGCCTGGTTGGAGGCGTCGTCGGGCACGGCGACGGTGTCGCCCTCCGCGATGTCGTCGACGTCGTCGTACTTCGACGAGTACAGGCCGAGCGGGTATGTCTGCGTGGATCCGATGGCCGCCAGATCCTCGCCGGACGCCTCGTTGTACTGGGCGAGGTAGATCACGTGTTGGAACTGGTTGAGGTCGATCTCGCCCTCGGTGAGCGCCGGGTTGGGAAGCTCGTAGGACCCGAAGTCGACGAGCTCGATGTCGATGCCCTCCGCCTTCGCCGCCTTCTCGAACGCGGCCCACTGCGGGTCGCTCTTGCCGACCACGCCGATCTTGACGGTGTCGTCGGCGCCGTCGGATCCGGCGTCTCCCGCGTCGGCGGAGGCGCAGCCGGCGAGACCGGTGACGAGGACGGCCGCTGCGGCTGCAGCGGCGAGGGTGATGAAGCGGCGGGACATTTTCGGGTTCTTCCTCTCGTGGGGGACTCCGAAAACGTACGCGGCCGCCGGCGCCCACTCAGAATCGGCTCGTCACACAGCGTCACGCTCGGCGGTGGCCGCCATGGCGTCGAAGAAGTCGGCCACCGTGCGGCGCTGCTCCGGGCTGAGCGCGGCGATGACATCGAAGCGCCTGGCGTGCTCGCGACCGACCGTCGCGCGCGCGGCATGGCGGGTCTCCTCGGTCACCTCGATGACCAGGCTGCGGCGGTCGTCGGGGTGCGCGCGACGCACGACATGGCCGCCGCGTTCCAGACGGTCGAGCAGTTTGGTCGTGGAGGCGGCGGAGATGCCGAGCTGCCCCGCCATCGCGCTCGGCGTCATCGGCAGCTTCTGGTTTCCCGCGGCGATCAGCATGCGCAGCGCCCTCATGTCGCTCGCCCCCAGCCGCATGTACCGCTGCGACGCCTCGCTGTTCTCGCGCTCGGCCTGGCGCCAGCGGCGCATGGACTCGAGCACCTCGAGGACGCTCTCCAGGTCCGCCGGGGCGAGATCGCCGGTGCGCACGAGTTCCTGCGCCGGGTCGTTGAGGCGCGGGTCGTGCAGAACCGGAGCCGGCGAACCGGACCGCGTGAGTTTCGGCATGGTGTCGATTTTACGTCCGGATGTGGATATCTCGTGAGTTGAAAGCTAGCCTGTCTAGCGAATACACAGGAGGCCGAAGTGACCCAGTCCCCCGAGCGCGTGATCCTTCTCGACGACGACGGAAATCCCAGCGGCGTCGCCCGCAAGGACGAAGTGCACCATGAGGCGACCCCGCTGCACCTCGCATTCTCCTGCCATGTGCGCGACGACGACGGGCGCCTGCTGCTGACCCGACGGGCGCTGACCAAGCGCGCCTGGCCCGGCACATGGACCAACGCGTTCTGCGGGCACCCGGCGCCGTTCGAGGCGATTCCCGACGCGGTCCAGCGTCGCGCGCAGGAGGAACTGGGTCTGCGCATCGCCGACGTGGAGCTCGAGCTGCCGGACTTCCGCTACCGGGCGGTGGATGCCTCGGGCATCGTCGAGAACGAGATCTGCCCGGTCTACACCGCTCGCGCCGTCGGCGAGCCGGAGCTGAACCCCGCCGAGGTGATGGACGTCCGCTGGGTGAGCCCGGAGGATCTCGCCGTAGCGCTGACCGCGGCACCGTGGGCGTTCAGCCCCTGGCTCGTCCTGCAGGCGCAGCAGCTGTCGGCCACCGCCGGAACCATCCACGCCGCCGCCTGGCGGAGCGTCGCATGAGACTCGAGACGGCCGTGGATCCGCGACTCGACGAGATCATCGACAGATTCTTCGCCGACCGGATCACCCGCGCCGATGACATGGGTGGGCGATACGGCGACCTGTGGCGTCGCGCGGCGGACGCGACCCAGGGCGGCAAGCGCCTGCGGCCCCGGCTGCTGCTGCTCGCCCACGAGAGCCTCGGCGGTGTGGAGGAGGACTCGGCGCTGCGCGCCGCGGCGGCCTTCGAGGTGCTGCACACCGCTCTTCTCCTTCACGACGACGTGCTCGACCGCGACCTCGTGCGCCGCGGGAAGCCGAATCTCGCCGGCAGGTTCGCGGCCGCCGCACTCGACGACGGCCACGATCCGGACACCGCGATGGCCTGGGGTGAGGCATCAGCCGTGCTGGCCGGCGATCTGCTGATCAGCGGTGCGCACGTGCTCGTCGCCGACATCGCGCATCCGGTGGCCGCGACCCTGCACCGGGTGATCGGCGACGCGCTGATCCTGACCGCGGCGGGAGAGCACGCCGATGTGGGTTACGCGAAGGGCGTCATGCACGCCGAGCAGGCCGACATCCTGAAGATGATCGAGCAGAAGACCGCCGCGTACTCGTTCGCCGCCCCGCTGCGGGTGGGGGCGCTGCTCGCCGGCGCCACCGACCAGGTCGTGGACGCCCTGGACTGGATCGGGTCCCGGCTGGGGCTGCTGTACCAGCTGCGCGATGACGCTCTGGGCGTCTTCGGCGCCGAGAGCAGCACGGGCAAGAGCGTCATCGGAGACCTGCGCGAGGGCAAGCGCACCCTGCTCGTCGCGTTCGCGGAGGGCACCGCCGAATGGGAGGCCGTGCGCCCGCTGTTCGGCCGGGCGCCGCTCGACGCGTCCGACGCAGACCGGCTTCGCGCCGCGCTGATCGCCTGCGGCGCGGTCGAGCGGATGCAGCGGGTCATCGACGGCGTGCTGCACGACGTCCTGCATGCGATCGCCATCGCGCCGCTGCCCACGGGGCTGCGCACAGAGCTGGCGCAGATCGCCGAGCGCTGCGCGGAGCGGCAGTCGTGAGGGCGGCGAGCGCACTCGACCTCTACACGCGCACGGCGCACGCGGCCTCGGCGCACGTGATCAGCGGGTACTCCACCTCGTTCGGCTACGCGAGCCGCCTGCTGCCGCGCGAGGTGCGCGGCGGCATCGCCGACGTGTATGCGCTCGTCCGCGTGGCAGACGAGATCGTCGACGGCCCGGCCGCGGAGGCGGGACTGCAGCGCCCCGAGGTGCTCGCGATCCTCGACGCCCTGGAACAGGACACCCTGCGCGCCATGGCCTGCGGGTTCAGCGCGAACCTCGTCGTGCACGCGTTCGCCACCACGGCGCGACGGACCGGGATCGGCGCCGACCTCGTGCGGCCGTTCTTCGAGTCGATGCGCATGGACGCCACCGAGCACGCGCGCTTCGATCACGAGCAGTACCGTCGCTACATCCACGGCTCGGCCGAGGTGGTGGGCTCGATGTGCCTTCGGGTGTTCGCCCTCGAGCAGCCGGGATTCACACTCGACGACCGGCTCGAGGAGGGCGCGCGGCGCCTGGGCGCGGCGTTCCAGAAGGTGAACTTCCTGCGCGATCTGGCCGACGACGCGGGGCGGCTGGGCCGCTCGTACATCCCGGGACTGGACCCGCAGACCTTCACCGACCGCGACAAGGCGGCGGTGGTCGACGAGATCGCCGAGGATCTCGCCGTCGCACGCGAGGCGATCGCGCGGCTGCCGCGCGGGTCCCGCCGGGCGACGACAGCAGCGGCCGCGCTCTTCGGTCGCCTCAACGAGCAGCTGCGCGAGACTCCGGCAGCAGCGCTCCGCACCACTCGCGTCTCCGTGCCGCTGGGCCGCAAGCTCGGCATCCTGGCGAACGCGGCAGCGGGAAGGACCACAGTATGAGACGCGCCGTCGTCATCGGCGGAGGCATCTCCGGCCTCGCCACCGCCGCACTGCTCGCTCGGGAGGGCGCGTCGGTCACACTCGTCGAGGCGCGGGACGACCTCGGCGGCCGCGCCGGCAGCTGGGAGTCCGGCGGGTTCCGCTTCGACACCGGCCCCTCGTGGTACCTCATGCCCGAGGTGTTCGATCACTTCTTCCGTCTGCTCGGCACCTCGTCGGCCGAGCAGCTCGACCTCGTGCGACTCGACCCGGCCTACCGGGTCTACTTCGAAGACGACCACGACCCGTTCGACCTGCCCGCCGAGGGCGCACGAGACGCTCTCGTCGCTCTCGATCCGGATGCCGAGCAGCGCCTCGACCGCTACCTCGCCTCCGCGGCGGACACCTACGATCTCGCGACCTCGACGTTCCTGTACAGCACGTACGAGTCGCTGCGTCCGCTGCTCACGCCGCGCACGCTGCGCGGACTCCCGACCCTGACGCGACTGCTCGCGGAGCCCCTCGACCGACGCATCCGGCGCCACAGCCGCGAGCCGCGCGTGCAGCAGGTGCTCGGGTATCCGGCGGTCTTCCTCGGCACCTCGCCCGCCAAGGCGCCAGGCATGTACCACCTGATGAGCCACCTCGACATCGGTCAGGGCGTGCTCTACCCGCGCGGCGGCTTCGCCGCCGTGATCGAGGCCATCGCCCGCGTGGCGAGAGCCGAGGGCGTCGACATCCGCACCGGATGCCGTGCCCGCCGCATCGCGGTCGACGGCGGCGCAGCCACGGGGGTCGACGTCGAGCTCTCGGACGGCACCCGCGAGCACCTGCCCGCGGACGTCGTCGTGTCGACCGCCGACCTGCACGTCACCGAGCAGCAGCTGCTCGACCCCGAGCACCGCACGAGATCGGACCGGTGGTGGGAGGGGCGCGACCCTGGCCCCGGTGCGGTGCTCGCACTGCTCGGCGTGCGCGGAGAGCTGCCGCAGCTGGCGCACCACACGCTGCTGTTCACCAGGGAGTGGGAAGAGGGATTCGACGCGATCTACGGCAGGGGCCGCCGCGGCGAAGGCAAGCGCATCCCCGATCCCGCCTCGCTGTACGTCTGCAGGCCGAGCGCGACCGACCAGGTCGCGCCCGACGGTCACGAGAACCTCTTCGTGCTCATCCCCGTGCCCGCGGACACGTCGATCGGCGCCGGGGGCGTCGACGGAGCGGGTGACGAGCGCGTCGAGCGCGCGGCGGACGCGGCGATCGACCAGATCGCCGCCTGGTGCGACATCCCCGACCTCCGGGAGCGCACCGTCGTGCGCCGCACGATCGGCCCCGCCGACTTCGAGAGCGATTTCGGGGCGTGGCGCGGTGGCGCGCTGGGGCCCGCGCACACGCTGCGACAGAGTGCATTCCTGCGCGGCGCCAACACGTCGTCGAAGGTCGACGGGCTGCTGTACGCCGGCGCCACGACCATCCCCGGCATCGGCCTGCCGATGTGCCTGATCAGCGCCGAGCTGGTCGTCAAGCGTCTGCGCGGAGACGTCTCGGCCGGTCCGCTGGCGGAGCCGCTGTGAGCGCGGGCTACCTGATCGCGCTGCTCGTGTCGCTCGCCGGAATGGTGCTGCTCGATGTGCGCCACCGGCTCTTCCTCGGCCGCGATCCGGGACGGGCGATGCTCGTGCTGCTCATCGGCACCGTATTCTTCCTGCTCTGGGATCTGGCCGGGATCGGCCTCGGGATCTTCTTCCGTGACGAGGGCGAGTTCGCCACCGGCATCCTGCTCGCCCCCGAGCTGCCGATCGAGGAGCCGATCTTCCTGCTGTTCCTGTGCGAGCTGACCATGGTGCTCGTCTGCGGCGCCCAGAAGGTGCTCGCCGCGCGTCGGAAGGCGGACGCATGAGCTACGTGCTGCTGTGCGCCGGCTTCCTCCTCGCGGCCGGTGCGATCGCGCTGGTGGTGCGCAGGCGCGACCGGATGCCGTCGGCCGCGTCGCTGCTCGTCGCGGTGGCCGCTCTCCTGCTGCTCACCGCGGTGTTCGACAATCTGATGATCGCCGTCGGCCTGTTCGACTACTCGAGCGCGCACATCTCGGGCATCCGGATCGGCGAAGCCCCGCTCGAGGACTTCGCCTATCCGCTCGCCGCGGTGATCCTGCTGCCCGCGCTGTGGTCGCGGCTGCGAA
>NZ_MJIR01000082.1:0-15180 GCF_001878835.1 Microbacterium sp. AR7-10
CGCGACCGGGCATCCGGCCATCGGCGCCGGGCTCGTCACCGGGTGACAGCGGCATGCTCACGAGGCTCATGGGTCGATTCTTCCTCCGAACCGCTCACGGGCGAAGAGCTCGGGCGGCTCGGCCACCAGATGCGATCACCGACGAGGGCGAAGATCGCGGGAACGATCACGGTGCGAACGACCAGCGTGTCGACGATCACTCCGACTCCGACGATCAGCCCGAGCTGGCCGAGCGTGACCAGGGGCAGCACTCCCAGCGCGGCGAAGACGGCTGCCAGCACGATGCCCGCGCTGGTGATCACACCGCCGGTGTGGGTGACCGCCTCGACGATGCCGGTGCGCGTGCCGTGCTTCGCCGCCTCGCCCCGGGCGCGGTGCACGAGGAAGATCGTGTAGTCGATGCCCAGCGCGACGAGGAACAGGAAGGCCAGCAGCGGCACCTGCAGGTCGAGAGCATGCTGGCCGAGCAGCACCCGGCTGAGCCACGAGCCGGCGCCGATCGCGGCGACCGCGCTGGCGAGGTTGACCAGAAGCAGCAGCACCGGCGCGACGACCGATCGCAGCAGCACGAGCAGCACGATGAAGCTGACGGCGAGCACGAGCGGGGCGATCAGCAGCAGGTCCTGCTGGTTGCCGGTGCGGGCGTCGAGATCCGTCGCGACGGCGCCGCCGACCAGGGCATCCGCGCCGGGCACGTCGTGCACGGCGTCGCGCAGCTCGGCGATCTGATCGAGGCTGTCGGTGGTGCTCGGGGCGTATTCGCTCGTGACCATGAGCTTCGTCAGCGAGCCGTCGGCCGTCTCGCCAGCCGGATGCGCCCGCACCACGCCCTCGACGTCGTCGATCGCGGTGAGCACGTCGTCGGCGTGGTCGCTGTCGGCGACGATGAGGATCGGCTGCGCCTCACCGGCGGGGAAGTGCTGCGAGAGCACCTCGAGGCCGGTGGCCGACTCGGACTGCACGCGGAACTTCTCGATCTGGTCGAGTCCGACAGAGGTGCCGATGAGGCCGGTGGCCATGACGGCCAGCAGCGCCACGCCGCCGATCAGGCTCAGGGCGGGCCGGTGCACGACCCGCGTGGCGAGTGCGCGCCAGGCGCGACCCTGCGTGCGGGTCTGGCCGGGGCGCGGCACGAACGGCCAGAAGATGCCGCGGCCGCACACCGCCAACAGCGGCGGCAGTAGGAACAGCACGGCGGTCAGGGCGATCAGCAGGCCGATCGCGCTCGACACTCCCAGTCCGTGCGTGCCCGGGATGACGGCGAGCACGAGGGCGAGCAGCGCGAGCACGACGGTGACGTTCGACGCGAGGATGGCGGGCGCCGTCCGGCGCCACGCGATGCTCAGGGCGTGCCGGTGGTTCTCGGTCTCGAGCAGCTCCTCGCGGTAGCGGGAAATGAGCAGCAGCGCGTAGTTCGTGCCGGCACCGAAGACCAGCACGCTGATGATGCCGGCATCGAACTGCAGGTTCCAGGCCGATCCGGCTGCCGCGGTCATCCGCCCGGCGAGGCCGTCGGCGAGCGCGACGACGATGAGCGGGATCAGCCAGAGCACCGGGGAGCGGTAGGTGATGATCAGCAGCACGGCGACGATGAGGATCGTCACGAGCAGCAGCGTGAAGTCCGCGCCCTCGAAGGCGGACGCCACGTCGGCGCCGAACGCGGGCCCGCCGGTCACCTGCGAGGTGAGTCCGTCGATCGGCTCCTCGGCGAGGTCCGCGCGGATGTCGCCGACCACCTCCGCCGTCGCGGTGTTCGTCTCGCCGACGGTGATCGGGGCGACGAGCAGGGCTGCCTTGCCGTCTTCACTCACCAGGGGGCCGGTGGCATCGGCATCCGTCCGCTCGTCGAGCACGGGCAGCAGATCCTTCAGCCCGGCGAGGTCGGCGTCGGTGAGCGCCGCCCCATCGTCGCGTGTGGTGACGACGAGCACCGACTGCCGACCCGCGTTCGGGAACTCGTCGAGAAGCGCGCTGGTGCGGGCGGATTCCGAGTCCGGCGGCGCCGCGGCATTGCCCTCCGGGGCCTTCGCTGAGCCGAACGCGCCGAACAGCAGCACCATCACGAGCAGGGCGAGACCGAGCGACACCCACGCGCCTCGGCGCGAGGTCAGCCGGTCGGAGAAGGAGGGGCGAACCGCAGAATCTGGCATGACATCCACTCCACCAGCGCGGCGCGCGGCGCACATCGCGAGCAAGGGTGAAGTGCATGTCAGCCGAAAGGATGAGACGCCGCGGGTTCGGTCGCGCGCGGTCGCGCGCGGCGTGCCCGCAGGTGCCGAATGGCCGCCTCGCGCGGAGCGAGACGGCCATACGGGACCAGTGAGCTGGGCGGGCGGATGCCCACGAGCTGGACGGGCGGATGCCGGATGCCGGCACCAGCGAGGGTCAGCGCTTCAGGTTGGTGAGCTCCTGCAGCACCTCGTCGCTGGTGGTGATGATGCGAGCGTTCGCCTGGAAGCCGCGCTGCGCCACGATGAGGTTGGTGAACTCCTGGGACAGGTCGACGTTCGACATCTCCAGAGCGCCGCTGATGATGCCGCCCATGCCGTCCTGACCGGCCTGCCCCACGGTCGCCTGACCCGAGTTCGCGGTCGGGCGGAACTGCGACGATCCGGTCTTCTCGAGGCCGCCCGGGTTGGTGAAACCGGCAAGAGCGACGCGTGCGAGCACCCGTGATTCGCCGTTGCTGAACGTGCCCATGAGGCTGCCGTCTTCGGTGAGCGCGTACGACGACAGCGTGCCGGCGGGCCGACCGTTCTGCTCGGTGACGGCGACGGTGCTGACGTTGCTGAAGCCCGTGAGCTTCGACAGGTCGACGGCGACGCCATTCGAGGTGATCTCCTTCGGGCCGGTCAGCCGGCCGTCGGTGAGGGTCAGAGAGATGGTGTTCCCGCCCGACGCGACGTCCCAGCCGCCGGCAGTGCGCGTGAAGGTGAGACGCAGCGTGGTCGCGTTGCCGCCATCGTCGTAGACCTGGATGTCGCGGACGAGCTGAGCGTCCTCGGCGGTCTCCGCGGGCAGGTTTCCTGTTGCACCGGCGCGGGTCGTGCCGACGGCGGGCACCACCGCGCCCACCGGCAGCGTGATGCTGCCGAGCGCCTGGCCGCCGGTGATCACGCCGTCCTGCGCGGTCCAGCCCTGCACGAGGGCGCCGTCCGCGCTGGTGAGCCGGCCTGCGGCGTCGAACGAGAACCCTCCATTGCGGGTGTAGAGCGTCTCGCCGCCGGAGCGCACCATGAAGAATCCGTCACCGGCGATCATCAGATCGGTCGGCACGCCGGTCGGCTGCGGGGCGCCGGAGGAGAAGTTGGTGCGGATGCCGGCGAGCTGCGCGCCGAGACCGACCTGGGCCGGGTTCGATCCGCCGGCGTCGGCGCGCGGACCCATCGAGTTCTGCACGAGCTGCGAGAGCGAGTCCTGGAACTGCACGGCGGACGACTTGAACCCGACCGTGTTGACGTTGGCGATGTTGTTGCCTGTGACGTCGAGCATGGTCTGGTGGGTGCGCAGACCGGAGATCCCGGAGAAGAGCGAGCGGAGCATGGTGAGCCTTTCAGGAGGAGGTGAGAGTCAGGCCGGAGAGGGCATCGAGCGGGACGTTCTCGTCGCCGATCGTGACGAGGGGGACGGGGCCGGCGAACGACACCGAGGTGACGACGCCGGTGTGCGAGACGCCGTCGGCGTCGACGTACTGCGCTTCGCGGCCGATGAGCGCTGCCGCCGTGTGGCGCATGCTCAGCGCGAAGCTCTCGGACGTCATCGTCGTGAGCTGGGTGAGCTGCTCCATCGAGGCGAGCTGTGTGGTCTGCGCGATCATCTCGTTGGTGTTCATCGGCGAACTCGGGTCCTGGTTCGACAGCTGGGTGACCAGCAGTTTCAGGAACACCTCGGAATCGAGCGTCTTCTTCTGTGTGGCAGGGGGTGTGGTGCTGCCGGTGTGCACACCGCTGGCGGTCGCGACGGGTTCGACGGAGGGCATCGTGCTCCTTATCTGTCAGGCGTACACGTCGATGCGCGAATGCGCTGACGAGGGGTCGGTGGCGGCGAGCGGGCGCGTCTCGCCGACGGATGCCGCAGCCGGTGCGTTGCGGGTGTCGGCAGAACCGGCAGCCGGGCGCTGCTGATCGCCGCGTGCCTGGGCGTCGCCGCGCGACTCGGCCCCGGAGCGTCCGGAGTCGGGGCGCGCCTGGGCGTCGGGCGACGACCCAGAGACGCTGTCGCGCGAGGACACGTCGACGGATGCCCCAGGGGCGGCGACCGAGAGGTCGCGACGCAGGTCGGTGAGAATCACACGCAGGGCATCGCGGCCGGCGTCCGAGGGGGAGTGCAGTTCGAGGCGGATGCTGCTGCCAACGATGTGCGCGCGGACAGTGACCGGTCCGAGATTCTCGGGAGAGACGGTCAGGGTGATGCTGTGCTGCCCCTCCGGCGACCGGGCGAGGGCGATCACCGGCCCGGTGAGCTGCGGCAGCAGCGCGGGGCGGGCGGAGCCGGCGGCCGAGGTCGCTTCGGCTGCCGACGTGGCGGCCAGAGGAGCGGATGCCACGGTCGCGGCGGACGAGATCGCTGCGCTCTCGGCGCTCTGGACGCCGGTTGCGCCGTGCAGTCCGGCGCCGCTCTGACCGGCGCGCGCGGCGCGCTGAGGGTCCGCGAGCTGAGCCGAGGAGAGGGCGTGTGCGCCCGACGGCGAGGCCGCGGGGTCGCTCGCTGACGACGTCGATGCCTGAGCCTGCGAAGCCATCAGGGCCTCGGCTCTCGCCTGCCCCGCGCGCTCCTCACCGGCCGAGCTCTGGCCAGCGGACGTATGTGCCGGGGTTCCCACGCCCGCGGCCGATGTCTGAGCCGCTATCGGCATCTGACCCTGCCCGCGCCGGGTGGCCCCGGCATCCGCGTTCGCCTCGCCTTGTGCGTCGGGCGCAACCTGAGCTGCAGGGCCGGCCACAGGCGCAGGGCCGGTCGTTCCGGGTGGGCTGTCCGCCCGCGGCCGCCGGTCACTGCCCGCAGCCGCGGTGACGGCATCGACGCCCGCCTGAGTCGGGACCGCTGATGTCGCGCTCGCCGGGTTGCGCTCGAGAGCCTCTGCACCGTCGACAGTCGTTGCGCCGACGGTCGGCGGCTGATCCGGTGACGTCTCGGGCTCGATGTTGCCCGGCACACTTGCAGCGCCGGTACCGGTCGAACCGAGCAGTGCCGCAATCGCGAGCTGCGAAGCGCCGGCTTGGTCGTCTGCTGGAGTGGTGCTCGAATCACTCCGCTGTGTGACCGATCGCTGCGACGTCGACCCCCGCGTGCCGAGATCGCCCGGTGCCTCCGCCTCCCGGATGGCTGCGGCGAAGCCCTCTGCCGACCCGCCGGTGGCGCGCGGCGGGGAGGCGATGCCTCCGGCGGAGGAGGGCGGGACCGCGATCGGCAGGCTCATGCGTCCCCCTCGGCTCCGCGACGCAGGGCGATCTCGTCGAGTTCGTGCTGTTCGGCGCGCAGCGCGTCGGCCTGCATCCGGGCCAGGTGAGCGGCGGCCAGTCGATCGAGACCGCGCACCTCGCGGCGCACCTCGCTGTGGGACGACTGGGCATCCGACACGGCCTGCTGCTGCACCTGCGCGAGTGATTCGAGGTCGGCGAGCATGCTGCGACCGGCCACGCGAGCGGCAGCCATCGCGGCCAGAGAGCGCACGTCGACGGCATCCGAGTCGGTCGCTGCCAGCGCGGCGCGCAGGTGACGCTCGCGCGTACGGGTCTGGTTCTCTTCGATCACGGCGCGCGACAGCTCCTGCGCGGCCGCGCGCTCTTGAATCGAGCGCACGCGCAGCAGTCCGGCGAGCGAGAACGAGCGGGTCATCAGACACCTCCGAGATCTGCGACGAGTCGCTCCAGTCGCTGCCAGGCCTCGCCCGGTGTCGTGATCTCGTCGAGCTGCTGCGTCAGGAAGTCTGAGATGGTGCGTTCGTGGGCGATCGCCGCGTCGACCTTCGGGTTGGCCCCCGGCTGGTAGGCGCCGATGTCGATCAGGTCGTTCGCCGACCGGCGTGCCGCGAGCACGGCCCGCAGCGTCGTCGTCGCGGCGCGCTGCTCGGCCGAGGTGATCTTGCCCGCGACTCGTGAGACCGATGCCAGGACGTCGATCGCGGGGTGGTGCCCCGACAGCGCGAGGGCACGATCGAGCACGACGTGCCCGTCGAGGATCGAGCGCACGGCGTCGGCGATCGGCTCGTTGTGGTCGTCGCCGTCGACGAGAACGGTGTAGATGCCGGTGACCGAGCCGCCCCGGTCTGTGCCCGCCCGTTCGAGCAGCCCGGCGAGGATCGAGAAGGTCGACGGCGGGTAACCGCGCGTCGCCGGCGGCTCGCCGGCAGACAGACCGATCTCGCGCTGAGCCATCGCGACACGCGTCAGTGAGTCCATCATGAGGATCGCGTGCGCGCCCTGGTCGCGGAACCCCTCGGCGATGCGCGTCGCCGTGTAGGCCGCACGGATGCGCGTCATCGCCGGCTGATCGGACGTCGACACGACGACGACCGAGCGTGCCAGTCCCTCAGGTCCGAGGTCGTCTTCGAGGAACTCTCTCACCTCGCGTCCGCGCTCGCCGACGAGCGCGATCACCGTGGCATCCGCTTCGGTGCCGCGAGCGACCATCGACAGCAGGGATGACTTGCCCACACCCGACCCGGCGAACAGGCCCACGCGCTGGCCGCGCCCCACGGCGATCAGCGTGTCGAGCACGCGCACCCCGAGCGGAAGCTGGGTCGTGATCCGGTCGCGCCCGAGAATCGACGGCGCGGCATGATCGAGGTCGACCATCGGCGCACCCAGTGGGCCCTTGCCGTCGATCGGGCGCCCCAGACCGTCGAGCACCCGGCCCAGCAGGCCCGATCCGATCGGCACGCGCAGGCGCCCGCCCTTGCTGCGCACGGGCATGCCGCGGGTCAGTCCCGATGTCGAGGCGAGGGGCATGCAGCTCAGCCCGTCCGGTCCGGTCGCGACGACTTCGGCATCCACACCGTCTCCGAGCTCGACCAGATCGCCTACAGCGCCGTCGATGCCGCGCACCTCCACTCCGAGGCCGCGCACCCGGGAGACCGTGCCGATCCTCTCGGGACGGGCGGCGTCGAGCACTGACGCCCAGGCGCTCACGGCGACACCTCGTCGAGGGCGCGCCGCGCGCGCGCCAGCGCCGCGTCGATCCGGGCGTCGACGATGCCGTCGTCGAGCACGACCAGCGCGTCGCCGGCGGCGAGCGCGCCGTCGACAGCGATCGAGAGTCCGGACGGAATCGCGTCGTGCCCGCGGAGCAGATGCTCGTCGGCGGCACTGAGCCGCACCTCGACCGGCCGCTCGCCCTCGCTCGCGGACAGGGCTCGGCGCAGTGCGCTCAACGCCGCGAAGTCACGATCGGCCAGCGCCTCGCCGACGATGGCCTCGGCGAGCTCCACCGCAAGCGCCGAGATCCTTCTCTCGTCCGCCTGAGCGAGGGCGTCGGCACGCGCCGACACCGCAGCGGCTGCGGACTCGAGTGCGTTCAGGGCGGATGCCAGGGCGCGAGCAGCCTCGGCATCCGCCTGCTCCCGCTCTGCACGGGCCACCGCAGCGGCCGTCGCCGCCTCGGCAGCGGCCACCCGGAATCCCTCGGCGTGCCCGTCGGCATAGCCGCGCTGCCGAGCCCGACGCCGCTCGGCGTCGGCGTCGGCGTCACGCAGACGAGGGAAGACCGCGGGGGCGAAGGCGTCAGTAGACATATTCGTCCTCGTCGGCGCGCTGCACCGAGATCTCACCTGCGGCCTCCATGCCGCGCAGCATGTGCACGATCTCGGCACGCGCCTCCTCGACCTGAGAGATGCGCACCGGACCGAGGCTGCGGCTCTCGAAGTCGAGGTTCTCGCGGTTGCGCTCCGAGACGTTGCGGCGGATCACCTCGGCGATGCCCTCGTTGGCGCCCTTCAGGGCGAGCGCCAGCGTGCGGATGTCGACGCCGCGCAGCACGCGCTGCGCATCCCGGTCGTCGAGGCGCACGATGTCGGCGAAGGTGAACATGCGCGAGCGGATGTCATCTGCCAGTGAGCGGTCGCGGTTCTCGATGCTCTCGAGCAGTGCCTTCTCGATCGCCGCATCCGACCGGTTGATGATCTCGACCAGCGGCTCGACGCCGCCCAGGCGCTCGGGAGCATCCCGCGTCGCGAGCAGCCCGGTGCGTGCCTTGAGCGACTCGGCGACGATCGCGATGGCATCCTGGGTCGCCGTGCCCATGGTCGCGATCGCGTGCGCGACGTCGGTGCGGGCCGATTCGGGCAGAGCCGCGAGCACCGCCGCCGCCCGATCGGTCGGAAGATGCGCCAGCACCAGCGCGACCGTCTGCGGAAGCTCGCCGTCGAGCAGACCCGCGACCTGGGCGGGGTCGGCCGCGGTGAGGAAGTCGAATGCGGAGTTCGTCGAGCCGACCCGGCCCAGCAGCGCGGCCGCGCGCTCGGAGCCGAATGACGCCTCGAGCAGGCTCGCCGCGATGTCGCGCCCGCCGCGACCGGGAGGCAGGTGCCCGGCGGCGATCCGCTGGAAGTCGCCGAGCGCCTGCGCTGTGGTCGACGCATCCAGGCTCTGCAGACCGATGATCTCTGCCGTGATGGCTTCGGCTTCGGCTTCGGACAGGTGCTTCATCACTTCGATCGCCGCGACGCGGTCGATGTTCATCAGAACGACGGCGGCCTTCTGCCGTCCGCTGAGAGTCTTCATACGCCCGCCCGATCCGAGAGCAGGGTGCGCAGCAGCTCGGCGGTGCGCTCGGGGTCTCGACGGCTGAGCGTCTCGATCTCACCGCGACGGCGCTCGAGGCTGACCTGGGCGGGTTCCGCCTCGATCTCGAGCTCGGGCAGCACCTCGGTAGCCGGCAGGGGTGCCGGATCGGGGGCGGTCAGCGGCAGCGGCACGGTGAGCGGTGACTCGAGAGGCGCGGCACCGGCGTAGGCGGCCACAGACGGAGCGCGCTCTCCGAACATCGCGTCGAACTCGTCGGGTTCGCGGGCCTTGCGGCGTGCGCGCACGATCAGGAAGATGACCACGGCCAGCAGGGGTGCCGCGATGGCGACGACCGTCAGCGCGGTGCCGAGCAGGGCCATGCGCTGCTCGTCTTCGGCCGCCTTCATCGCGGCGTCGAGGGCCGCCTGGGCGGCCTTCGCATCCTGCTGGCTGAACGGCACTATCTCGACGGTCAGCTGATCGCCGCGGGTGCGGTCGATACCGGCGGCGGCCGCGACGAGGTCGCTGAGCTGGCCCGAGCCGATCTCCTCCCCGACTCCGGCGTCGACGGCGACCGACACGGACTGCCGGGTGATGGAACCCGCCGGCGTGCTGGTCGTCTGCGTGGCCTTGTTGACGAAGTTGTTGCGGGTCTCCTCGGTGACCTCGTAGCTGCCGTCACCGTTCGAGGGCACCGCGATGTTGTCGGGGCCGAGCACTCCGGCGCCGCCCTGGCTGCCGGTGCCCGTCTCGGTGCGCGTGTGCTCCGATGATGAGGCACCGCCCTCGATGGGGGTGTAGGTCTCTTCGAGCCGCTCGTTGACCGACCGGTCGATCTCGGCGACGACGGTGACCGTCGCGTTGCCGGGCCCGACGACCTTGTCGAGCAGCTCCTGCACGCTCTGGGCGACGCGGGCTTCGTAGTCTCCCGCCTGACGGTCGACCCCGCCGGTGGCGCCCACGCCCACCGACGAGAGGGTGCGTCCGTTCTGGTCGACGACGGCGACGTTCTCGGGCTTCAGGCCGCTCACGGCCGCCGAGGTGAGGTGCACGATCGCCTCGATCTGCGTCGCCGTGAGCGCAGAGCGGCCCGTCTCGATGAACACCGAGGCCGTCGGGTCGACGGTCTCGGAGACGAACACGCTCTCCTCGGGAATCGCGAGGCGCACCGACGCGGCCGAGATGCCCTTGAGCGACGAGATGGTCGCGGCGAGCTCGCCCTCGATGGCGCGCTTGTACGCCACCGACTGCTGGAACTCCGAGGTGGTCACGCCGAGGTCGTCGAGCAGCGAGTAGCCGTCCGAGCTGTCGCTCGGCAGTCCGGATGCCGCGGCGGCCAGTCGCTGGTCGTACACCGCCGCTTCGGGCACCAGCACCGTCGCGCCGCCGTCGGTCAGCTCGTACGAGACGGATGCCGAGCGCAGCTGCTCGACGACCGCGTTCGCATCCGAGGCGCTCAGTCCCGTGAACAGCGGCGTCATGGTCGGGCGCGACGCCCAGCTGAGCAGCGCCGCGATGCCCAGCGCGAGCACGGCGAGGCCGATGATCGCGATGGTGCGCTGCGCCATCGTGAAGCCGGCGATCGCCTTCCGCGCTCGCTGGAACATGCTGGTGACCGCGGTGGGCATCAGGCCTGCATCCGCATGATCTCGTTGAACGCGTCGACGCCCTTGTTGCGCACGGCGGCGACGAGCTCGAGGGTGACGGCTGCGCGGGTCGACGCGATCATCGCCGAGTGGATGTCGTCGAGGTCACCCGTGACGGCGGCGACTTTGAGAGCGTCGGATTCCGACTGCAGACCGCGCAGCTCGTCGATGGCGCCGGTGATGCTGGTGGCGAACGACCCGTCGCCTGCGCTGCGGGTCGGCGCGGTGGTCAGAGACGTGGGCAGCGCAGACGACAGGGCGTCGATGCTTGAGATCGGGTCCATCAGCTGCGTCCGATCTGCAGGGCCGCCTCGTACGCGTTGCGGACTCGGTCGACCGTGCCCGCGCTCGCCTGGTAGCCGCGCTGCGCCATGATCAGCTGGCTCATCTGGTCGCCGAGGTCGATGTCGGGGTAGCGGACGTAACCGTCGGCATCGGCGAGCGGGTGATCGGGCTGGTGCACGAGGCGCCCCTCGGCGCTGCCGAGCTCGGTGCCCGCCACGTACACGCCGGGGGAGGAGGTGCTGTTCTCGACCGCGATGTAGCGCTGCTGGAACGCAGGAGCGGCAGGGGTGACCGCGGTGTTGATGTTGGCGATGTTGTCGCTGAGCGCATCGAGCCACTTGCGGTGCGCGGTCAGTCCGGTGCCGGCGATGCCGATCGCGTCAAAGGTCATGACGTCCTCATCGCTGCGCGCAGTGACGAGAACGAGCCGTTGATCGCCTGCGTCGCGAACTGGTAGCGCAGCATCGTGTCGATGCTCGAGAGCGTCTCGGTGTCGAGATTGACGTTGTTGCCGTTGAGTCGGGTCGGCTCGAGCGATTCGCCGACGGTGGCGGATGCCCGGCCGTGGCCGGCCCTCACGGCGTCGGCCAGTGCGTCCTCGAACTGCACGCGCTTGGCGTGGTAGTCGGGGGTGTTGATGTTGGCGATGTTGTCGGCGATCGCGCGCTGGCGCAGCGAGAGGCCGTCGAGCGCGCTCGAGAGCGCGGACATGGTCACAGAATCGAACACGAACCGGCTTCCATCCGTCGGTGAGGTGAGGCCTATCCGTGGCCGATTCTTGCGAGCGCTCCCTGCTCGTCAGGCTCTATCGACCGACCGCATGGATTCGTTAGTCGTGTCACCCGACGACATCGAGATACGCCGAGGCGTCGGCACGGGCATCCGGAACACGACGCAGCGTCACGAGCTGGTGGGCGACGGCGTCCTGCTGGCGGCGGATGTCGGCGATCCGATCCTGCTGCCGCAGCAGCAGGGCACGAGCCCGATCGGCGAACTCCGCCGGCATCGGCGTCGTGGGCGGATGCCAGGGCTCGGCTATAAGCTCGGCGTCATCGAGCTCGCGTTCGAGACGGTCGAAGAACGCGGCCCATTCCGTGCCGCTCATGCCCGGGCGGCGACCGTCGACTCGGCCGGCGTCATCGACTCGGCGGCAGCGTGCCACGCCTCGCGCAGCGGGGCGACCAGCTCGGCGCAGGCGCGGGTGCGCTCGGGATCGCGGCCGATGTTGGCGCCGATGAGGGTCTGCGTGAGGAAGGTGTAGATGCCGCGCAGCCCGGCGCTGCCCTCCCACGTGTCGGTGAGCGAAGAGGTCAGCTCGGCGACGATCGACTGCGCGTGCTGAAGCTGCGTGTTCGCCTCGGCCCAGTCGCCGGCGCGCTGCGCGGCTTCGCCGCGCTCGATGTCGAGCAGAAGTCGGTCGTACAGCATGGTCAGCAGTCGTTCGGGGCCCGCCGAGAGGATGGCGAGCTCGCGGTAGCGCTGCTGCGCCTTGAGTGCTGCGTTCATGTTCACGATCCGTTCTGCTTCGGCGTCAGCGCCGAGAGCTGCGAGGTCAGATACGACGACTGGGACTGCATGCGCGACAGCTGCACCTCGAGCTGCGCGTAGGTGCGCTCGAGGGTCGCCTTGCGCTGCGCGAGACGGACGTCCCAGCGGCCGATCTGCTCGCCGATGGCGTCGACCTCGCCCTGCTGGCCGGTGATGCGCGCGGTGAGCAGGCCGTCGTGCTTGTCGGAGTACGTCTCGGCGACGTCCTGCACGCGTTCGACGACACCGGCGAACAGCCGCGCCACCCGCTCGGGATCCTCCGCCAGCGCGGCGGTGTACTTCGCCTGGTCGAAGGACAGCACGCCATGCCGATCCACCGAGATGCCGATGCTCGAGGGCGAGACGTCGTCGACCGGATACTGCACCGCGTCGGCGAGAGCGCGTCGCAGCGCACGCACCGTGCTGTCGCCGGTGAACACGCCCAGCGTGGTCGTCTCTCCGGCACCGCTGGGGACAGTCGCCGTCGAGCCGTTGTCGATGCGGGTGAGCAGCGAGGCGAGCTGCGAGATCAGGTCACCGGATGCCTTCGCCTGGGCAGACGCATCGCGATTGACCCCGATCGTGACGGGATCGGCGGGCTTGGCTGTCACGGTGATGTTCACGCCGGTGAAGAGGTCGGCGAAGGTGCCGGTCGAGGACGTCACGACCTGCTCGGCGGCGGTGCCGGCCCACAGCCGGAACTGAGCGTCCGCGCCGGTGGTGATGGTCGCAGCCCCCGGTTCGGTGGCGAGGTCGGTGGAGGTGCCGGCGTCGACGGATGCCATATCACCGCGATCCACGCGGAACGCGCCGGCGGCACCGGTCTCGGCGGCCGACAGCTGCAGGCGGTAGAGGGGTGATCCCTCGGCATCCGCTCCCGCGGAGACCGCACGAGCGGTGATGCCGAAACCCGCCGCGGAGATCGCCTTGGCGACGTCCTGGGGGGAGGAGGAGGCCGCAGTGACCACCACCCGCTCGCCGGCGGAGTTCTGCAGCGTGAGCACCGGCGGCTCGTCCGGCCACGCCGCGTACGCGGCGGTGACGACGGAGTGGCGCTGCGCGACGCGGTCGACGACGATCTCGGCGGTGACCGGTTCGGCGTCCTTGGTCGCGGTGACGCTGACGCCGGACGCCGAGGACGTGGTGGCGAAGCGCGCCATGGCGCCGGGCGCGAGGGCCGCCTTCGCCTTGGTGGCGATGTCCTGCAGCGAGGTGTTCAGCGACTGCAGGTTCGAGATGATGACGCCCTTGTCGGTCATCTTCGACTTCAGAAGATTGCGGGGGATGGCGTTGACGTCCATCAACGACTTGATGAGCTCGGTGGTGTTCAGGCCCGACACCAGACCGTCGAGTGCGATTCCCATGGGAGCCTTTCGAAGGGAGTGACCCCGGGTGAGCGTTCGGGTCGCTCACCCGGGGACGGTCGATCAGCGCAGCAGCTGCAGAACGCCCTGGTTGGCCTGGTTGGCCTGGGCCAGCATGGCGGTGCCGGCCTGCGACAGGATGTTCTTCGCCGTGAACTTGACCATCTCCGCCGCCATGTCGGTGTCGCGGATGCGGCTCTCAGCAGCCGACAGGTTCTCCGCCGACACGTTGAGCGAGTTGATCGTCGACTCGAAGCGGTTCTGGATCGCACCGAGGTCGGCGCGCGCAGCCGAGATGTCGGTGATCGCGCCGTCGAGCTTCTGGATCGAGAGCTTTGCAGCTCCAGCGGACGAGAAGTCCAGACCACCAGTGACGGGAGCGCCGGCCGTGATCGTCGTCACGTTATCCGAAGTGGAGGTGGCCGCGTCAACCGTTGCGCCGTCATTCGCGCGCACCGTGTAACCCGTTGCCACACCGTTCGCGTCCTTCACGACAGTCGCGGTGAACGACTGCGAGAAGTTGGCGTCCGCGTTCAGCGCGGCGACGAGCTCGTCGCCGTTGGTGATGGTCTTGGTGCTGAGGTCGACGGTCACGGTCTTCTCGACGGCAGTGCCAGTGCCGGCGGTGAACGAGAAGGACCCCATGCCATCGATGGCGCCAGATGTGGTGTCATCGAAGTCGAACCGGGTGCCGGTCGCAGCCAGGGTGCCGTTCTTCAGATCCGCTGCGAGCGTCTTCACGTTCGCGGACGTGAGGTTGACGCTGATCTGACTTGCGTTGTCGCCGTTCGCGCCGACCTGGAAGGACAGGCCCGACTTCGAGCCGTCCAGCAGGTTGATGCCGTTGAAGTTGGTCGAGTCCGAGATGCGGGTCAGCTCGTCGAGCAGCTGACCGGCCTCCTTGGTGATCGCGGCGCGCGACTCGGTGTTGTTCGAGTCGTTACCGGCCTGCACCGCGAGGTCGCGCACGCGCTGCAGGATGGAGTGGACCTCGGTCAGGGCGCCTTCTGCGGTCTGGATGACCGAGATGCCGTCCTGGGCGTTGCGTGCCGCGACGTTCAGACCGCCGACCTGCGCACGCAGGCCCTCGGAGATCGCCAGACCTGCGGCGTCGTCTGCAGCGCGGTTGATGCGCAGACCGCTCGAGAGCTTCTCGAGCGACTTCGACAGGTCGTTCTGCGTCGACGACAGGTTGCGGTAGGCGTTGAGCGCCGACACGTTGGTGTTGATCTGCATACCCATGTTGTGTTCCTCCGTGATGGGATTCGTACGAAGCCCGTCCGTGGGCTTCACGGTCACCTATCGGCGGATACGACGAGGGCGTAAGTCGTCAGGTCGCGACCGGCTCCGGCGCCGCGAGGGCACGGGCGATGCGCGCCCCGCCGGTCTCGGCGATGCGCGCGAAGAACCCTTCGCGCACCGACGCGGAGACCCGCGAGGACGTCGGTGCCTCTTCTCCGTCGCGGTAGTACCGCTCCAGGGCATCCCGCAGCAGACGGATCGCCTCGGCGCGCTGCTGCGACACGGCCGAGTGCGAGACGCCCAGTTCTTCAGCGATCTCCTTCACGGGGCGCTCGTCGATGTGCACGGCGTGCACGATCGATCGCATCCGCTCAGGCCTGTCTCTTATACACA
>NZ_MJIR01000083.1:0-2234 GCF_001878835.1 Microbacterium sp. AR7-10
GCGCGACCCCGGCGGTGCGGAAGATGCCGCCGTGCGCGAACATGCGCTCGATCGTCACGCCCTCGTCCGCGAGCACCTGCATGCCGAGGGCGAGCGTGCCGAACACGCCGTAGAGCTGGGCGCGCATGACGTTGGCGAGCGTGAACCGGCTGTCGGGCGTGCGCACGAACAGCGGCCGACCTTCGTCGGTGCCGGCGATCGGCTCGCCGGCGAGATGGTTGTACGCGAGCAGGCCCCCGGCGTCGGGTTCGCCGTCGAGCGCCTCCCGGAACAGCGTCTCGAAGACGGCGTCCGCCGATCGAGGCATGCCGGATGCCTCGGCGAACCGGGCGAACATGCCCACCCAGGCCGCCAGCTCGCTGGCGCCGTTGTTGCAGTGCACCATCGCGACCGCGTCACCCGCCGGGGTGGTCACCAGGTCGAGTTCGTGGTGCACCTCGGCGAGCGGGCGCTCGAGAACCACCATCGCGAAGATGGAGGTGCCGGCGCTCACGTTGCCCGTGCGCGGCGAGACGGCGTTCGTCGCGACCATGCCCGTGCCGGCGTCGCCTTCCGGCGGGCAGAACGGGATGCCAGGCTGCAGCGTCCCCGTGGGATCGAGCAGTGCCGCGCCCGCGGCCGTCAGCGACCCGGCCTCATGACCGGCCACGAGCGCCTCGGGCAGCATCACGCGCAGGTCACCGCCGGTGTGCGCGTCGTAGCGCTCGATGAGCGCCTGGTCGTAGTCGCGCGTGGTCGAGTCGATCGGGAACATTCCCGACGCATCGCCCACGCCCAGCACGCGTCGGCCGGTGAGCTGCCAGTGCACGTATCCGGCGAGCGTGGTGAAGAAGCGCACGTCGCCGACGTGCGGCTCGGCGTCGAGCTGCGCCTGGCGAAGGTGGGCGATCGACCAGCGCAGCGGGATGTTCACGCCGAGCAGGTCGGTCAGCTCCTGCGCCGCGACGCCCGTGTTCGTGTTGCGCCACGTGCGGAACGGCACGAGCAGCTCGCCGGAGCGGTCGAACGGCAGATACCCGTGCATCATGGCCGAGACGCCGATCGCGCCGAAGGTGTCCGGCCGGATTCCGTAGCGGTCGTGCGCGTCGGCGACGAGGCCCGCATAGGCCTCCTGCAGCCCCGTCCACACGGCGTCGAGCGAGTAGGTCCACAGCCGGTCCTCGAACCTGTTCTCCCAGTCGTGGAATCCGGTGGCGAGCACCTCGTGGGTGTCGGCGTCGATGAGGCACGCCTTGATGCGCGTCGATCCGAGCTCGATGCCCAGAGCCGTGCGGCCGGAGCGGATGGTCTCTGCCGTGGCGCTCATCGACGTGCGTCCGAGTTCTGGCCGTACACGTTCTGGTATCGGTCGAAGAGGGCGTCGATCGCCTCCTGCGGGATGGGGATCAGCGGTCCCGCCTCGCGTGCGTGGTGCACCGTGCGGGCCACGTCCTCGACCATGACGGCCGCCTTCACGGCATCCTTCGCGTCGACACCGATCGTGAACGGCCCGTGGTTCTGCATCAGCACGGCGCGCGAGCGGTGACCGGTGAGGGTGTCGACGATGCCGCGGCCGATCGAGTCGTCGCCGATGATCGCGAACGGGCCGACCGGGATCGGACCGCCGAACTCGTCGGCCATGGCCGTGATCACGCAGGGGATCTCCTCGCCGCGCGCGGCCCAGGCGACGGCATAGGTCGAGTGCGTGTGCACCACACCGCCCACCTCGGGCATGTTCCGGTACACGTAGGCGTGCGCGGCGGTGTCGCTCGACGGCGACCGGTCGCTGCCCTCGCTGCCGGGGATGACGTTGCCGTCGAGGTCGCAGAGGATCATGTTCTCGGGGGCCAGGTCGTCGTACGAGACGCCGCTCGGCTTGATCACGAACAGGTCGGCACCGGGCACCCGGCCCGAGACGTTGCCGCCGGTCCACACCACGAGCCCGTAGCGGACGAGTTCTGCATGCAGTCGCGCGACGTCAGCGCGCACCAGCTGGATGGCGGCTTCCACCTCGGGGGTGAAGGGGGCTTCGTTGCTCACGGGTACCTCGGTGGGTCGACGGGGAGTACCGGCCACTGTGACCGGTCACGGAAAGTCTGTCACGACCGTGCCGCTTCGGTCAACAGCACCGATGGCCACCCGCGACGGTCAGTGCGGACGCCCGGCCCGGACGGGCGCGATCGACGCCCTCGCGCACAGCACGGGCCGCACGGGGTCGCGCGGCGCCTGTCTCTTATACACATCTGAAGCTGCCG
>NZ_MJIR01000084.1:0-33998 GCF_001878835.1 Microbacterium sp. AR7-10
GGAAGGTACTCGGCCAGCGTCATCAGCGGACCTGCGACGACAGGCAGCAGCGACTCCATGCCCTCGACGGGGATGCCCTGCGACATCTTCTCGAGCATCGCCGACATTGCCGGGAAGCGGCCCACCAGCTCGCCGGCGCGCTCACGCACCTCGGCGGTGAGCTGCTGCTCACGGCTCGCGGCGAGCGACACCGATGCCACCTCGCCGGGCAGGGAGCGCTGGTCGGCGACCGAGAAGGCGCGGATCTGGTCGACCTCGTCACCGAAGAACTCCACCCGCAGCGGGTGATCGGCCGTCGGCGGGAAGACGTCGAGGATGCCACCGCGCACCGCGAACTCGCCCCGGCGCGAGACCATGTCGACGCGCGAGTAGGCGCGCTCGATCAGCTGCTCGACCGCGTCATCGAGCTCGATCCCCCGCCCGCCGACCCGCAGCTCGACCGGTGCCGCGTCGCCCAGATTCGAAGCGAGCGGCTGCAGGGCGGCGCGCACCGAGGCGACCACGACGAGCGGCCTCTCGCCTGTCCAGGTCACGATGCGACGCAGCGCGTCGAGACGCTTGCCGACCGTGTCGGGGCTCGGGCTCAGCCGCTCGTGCGGCAGGGTCTCCCACGCGGGGAAGGTGAGGATCTCGGCGTCCTCCAGATACGCGGCGAGCGCCGCGGCGACCGATTCCGCGCGACGGCCGGTGGGCGCGATGACGAGGGCGGATGCCGGCCTGCCGGCCGACACGCGCTTGCGCAGCAGCCCCGCGATGATCGGGACGTCGAGCCCGTCGACCGCCGAGATCTCGGCATCGGTCTGCGCCCAGGTGAGGGCGTCACGGTACAGGTTCGCCTCTTCCAAGGCGCGCAGAATCCCCGGAACAGTCACCGGATGATTCTAGTCGCGACGATCGGGGTCGGGCTCGCCGACGCCGGGCGCACCGGGATCGCTGGGCAGCGGCAGGTCGCCCCGCCCCCGACGGCTGCGCCGTGTGCCCCGGAAGCCCTCGACCGCGAGCACGGCGAGTGCGACGGCGAGGATGACGTAAACGACGGCGTCTGCGCCCTGCATCCACTCGCCCAGCAGCAGAGCGACGCCGACCAGCAGAACCGGCTCGACGTAGCTGAGCAGGCCGAACACGGGCAGCGGCAGCAGGGTCGCCGCGGCCAGGTACAGCGACATCGCGGCTGCGCTGGCGACACCGATGCCCGCCAGACCCGCGAGCTCGGCGGCGGAGACGGCACCGGGCGCGGCGGTCATGAGGAAGAGCGCGGCCAAGGGCACCATGAGCAGCGACTCGGCGCCGAACACGATCGGCCCGTCGAGGCCGAAGCGCTGTCGCACCACGAAGTAGACCGTGTAGGGCACGCAGATCGCCAGCGTCACCCACGACAGCTGCGGAGTGGCGGCGATCTTCACCACGACGGCGACGGCAGCGAGAGACACGACGAGCCACTGCATCCGGCTCACCCTCGCGCGCAGCAGGAACCGCCCGCCGAGGACGAGGCAGATGGGCAGCAGCAGGTAGCCGAGCGAGGTGTCGAGGGCGTGGCCGTGCATCGGCGCCCACATGAACAGCCAGAGCTGGAAGCCGATGATCGCGGCGAGACCGGCGAGCAGCAGCGGCATCCACCAGCGCGCCCTCAGCCGGCGCACCAGCACGCGCAGCTGCGCGCGGGCCAGGGGATGCAGCAGCGCGAGCGCGTAGCAGGCGAAGGTCACGAGGATCCGCCAGGCGAAGACCACCTCGGCGGATGAGCTGAGCACGCCGGCGAGAAGGAAGATCGCTCCGAAGAGCACCGAGGCGAGCACCGAGGCGAGCACGCCGCGCGGCGAGGTGTGCTGCACCGTCACTTCCGCCTCCGTCTTCCGCGCACCGCCGACCGGTGCTGCACCGCCGTCCAGGATATCGGCGCCGCGGTTCCGGATAACGTTGCCCGATGGACCCCGTCACCCTGCGCACCGAGCGCCTCGTGCTGAGCATCCCGACCGCAGCCGACGTCGACGCGATCACCGCCGCCTGTCAAGACCCCGAGGTGCCCCGCTGGACGACGGTGCCGAGCCCGTACACACGGGAGAACGCGGTCGAGTTCATCGAACTGGTCACCGGGTGGTGGGCCGATGGCATCGAGACTGTGTGGGCGATCCGCAAGAACGGCGTGCTGGCCGGCATGATCGGCCTGCACCGGATCGCCGAGCATCCGCACGGCGGCGACGCCGAGATCGGGTTCTGGGGAGTCGCGCGATTCCGAGGGCAGGGCGTGATGGGCGAGGCAGCGCGAGCCGTGATCGACTTCGCGTTCGGCGAGCTCGGCCTCGCCCGGGTCAGCTGGCGCGCGGTGGTCGGCAATGTCGCGTCGGCCCGCACCGCGCGTTCGCTCGGCTTCCGATACGAGGGGATGCTGCGCCAGGGCCTCACCGGCGCACGCGGCCGCGACGACGGCTGGATCGCCGGCCTGCTGGCATCCGACGACCGGACTCCGGTCGAGTGGCCGGTGCTCTGACGCACGATGCGTGACAGGATGACGGCATGCCCGAGATGCCAGAGGTGCAGGGACTGGTCGGCTTCCTGGCGGAGCGCGCGGTCGGACGCACGCTCACGCGCGCGAGCGTCACGTCGATCGCGGCTCTGAAGACGTTCGATCCGCCGGTCACCGCGCTGCAGGACGCGGTGATCACAGCAGCCGCGCGGCATGGCAAGTTCGTCGATCTCGCCCTCGGTCACAACCTGCATCTGGTGTTCCACCTCGCCAAGGCGGGATGGCTGCGCTGGTACGACGAGCTGCCGACGACTCTCATCAAGCCGGGGCGCAGCCCGATCGCGATGCGCGTGGCGCTCGACGACGGCGGCGGATTCGATCTCACCGAGGCGGGTACGAAGAAGTCGCTGGCAGTCTACGTGGCGCGCGATCCGATGGACGTCCCCGGCATCGCCCGCCTCGGCCCCGATCCGCTCGATCCCGGCTTCACCCGGGATGCCTTCGCAGCGCTGCTCGCCGGGCGCCGCACCCAGATCAAGGGGCTGCTGCGCGACCAGGGGCTCATCGCAGGCATCGGGAACGCGTACAGCGACGAGATCCTGCACGCCGCGAAGATGTCGCCGTACGCTCCGGCGGCGAACCTCGACGATGCCGACATCGACCGGCTGTACGACGCCATGCAGCAGACTCTTTGCGAGGCGATCGACGAGGCGGCAGGCAAGCCACCAGCGGATCTGAAGGACGCCAAGCGCCGAGGCATGCAGGTGCACGCCCGGCGCGGAGAGGCGTGCCCAGTCTGCGGCGACACGGTCCGGAGCGTGTTCTTCGCCGACAGGTCGCTGGAGTACTGCCCGACGTGCCAGACCGGAGGCAAGGTGCTCGCCGACCGGCGGCTCTCGCGTCTGCTGAAGTGAGCGTCAGCGCTCGGGCGGGGCGAGCACCGACGCGCGCTCGATGAAGCGGGTCTGCAGCGTGTGCAGACCCGTCGCGCTCTGCTCACCGTCGATCGCGGCGAAGAGCACCTCAGCCGCCTTCGACCCGAGTGCGAGCGTGGGCTGCTCGATCATGGTCAGCGGGGGCTCCATGACGGCCGCCCAGGAGCTGTCGTCGAAGCCGATCAGCGATACATCGGCGCCGATCCGCAGTCTCAGGGAGCGCAGAGCCCGCAGGGCGCCGGTCACGGCATCGTTCTCGGTGCAGAACAGGGCCGTCGGGGGATCTTCGAGCGACAGCATCCGCTCCACTTCCTCCTGCGCGTGCTGCTCGACCTTCGGGCCGACCGTCACGAGGTCGGCGTCGAACGCGATCCCGGCGTCGTCGAGGGCATCGAGGTAGCCCTGCAGTCGCTCCCCGTCGGTCCATAGATTGCGCGCGGCCTCGTCGATGAGCTCGCGCCGTCGTCGAGGCCGCTCAGCCACCGGGGGCCCCCAGACGAATCCGATCCGCCGGTGGCCGGTCTCGAGCAGCCGCTCGACGGCCTCCCGTGCGGCGGCTCTGTTGTCGATCACGACGGAGGCCAGATCGAGCCCAGGCACGGCGCGGTCGACGAGCACCACCGGGACGCCGTGCGCCCTGGCCTGCTCTATGTGTCCGGCCGATGCGGACGAGAGCGCAGCAGACGCCAGCACGATTCCGTCGACCCGCTTGTCGATCAGCACGTTGACCGCGGCGATCTCCTCATCGAGATCCTCATGGGTGCTGAGCACGATGGTGTCGAAGCCGCGCGCCCTGGACGCGTCGGAGATGCCGCGCACGACGCCGCCGAAGAACGGGTTGGCGATGTCGGCGACGATCACGCCGAGCGTCTGGGTCACACCCGTCGACATGCTGCGCGCGAGTGCGTTGGCACGATAGCCGATGCGCTCGGCGGCCTCGAGGACACGTTCGCGCACCTCCGGGCTCACATAGCCGTAGCCGCCCAGTGTTCGCGCGGCCGCGGACCGGCTGACGCCGGCGGCCCCGGCGACCTCGGACAGAGTGGGTGGAACGGAGCGCTCCGAGGCCATCACCCTCGCCCCCTTCTGCGTCACAGGTTCACCACATGCTAGCCGCGACAGGCTCGCCGCTCGGGCGTCCCCCGCCGAAAGCGCCTTCGACGAGGCACTGATCTCGGGCTGCCTCCGCTCCCGCCTCCAGCGCGGCGCGCAGGTCGGACGGCGAGGGAGCGACGTCGCGTCGCCACCCGCTCCGGTGCAGCGTCACGAGGACCCCGGCGAGGAAAGCGTCGCCGCATCCCATCGTGTCCACGATGGCACGGTCGTCGAGGAGCTTCGCCGGCGCGGAGCAGCGCACCCGCCCGTCAGTCGCGAGCGCATCGTCGGTGCCCCGGGTGGCGACCGCCAGGTGCGCACCCCGACGGATCGCATCGTCGAGCACGGCGTAGGCCTCCGCATCGTCGAGACCCGAGCACGAGATCAGCAGCAGATCGGTGAAGGGCGCGACGCGATCGACATAGGACGGTGCACGGAACTCGGCCTCGCTGGAGAGGTCGAAGCTGACCAGCACATCGTGCCTGCGCAGCGATGGCAGCTGCGACTCGGTGCGGGAGTACACGCTCGAGTGGACGACATCGAAGCCGGCCGCGTACTGCTCGCGCCCGTCGGTCAGGTCGATCGGCTGGCGCACGGTGACACCACCGCCGTTCCAGCCGAGGAACACACGGTCGCCGTCGACGACCTGCAGCGACGACACCCCCGACTCTCCGTCGCGCACGACCGAACGGCCCGTCGGCACCCCCGCCCCCTCGATCGCGCCGCGGAGGAATCCGGCCAGATCATCGCTGCCGAACACCCCGAGATACTCGGCGTGGGCTCCGAGGCGATGTGCGTACACGGCGACATTGACCGCGTTGCCGCCGGGGTAGTCGACCCCGCGGTCGATGAAGCGGTCGACGATGTTGTCGCCGAAGCCCAGTACGCGCATCTCCTCGTCACCCTCCGACTTCGTCACCGGCGATCAGTAGTCCATGACTCGGTAGTAGCGGCGCAGATCGAGCGAGTGCTCGCGCACGCGCTCGAGGTGCTTGCTCACCCGGCCCATTACGGTGTCGAGCACAATGGGGGCGATGAGCGCGCGGTTCTCGGGGCTGAATCCCTCGAGCGCGTAGTCGCGGGTGTCGAACACCGAGACGTCCTTCGAGATGCGCTTTGCGAAGGCCTCCGCCCGATCGGTGAGCGGCCGCGTGCGATCCTCACCCTGGAAGATGATGACCGACGTGTCCTCCTCGAGAAGCTCCAGAGAACCGTGGAAGAACTCCGCGCTGTGCACGCGGGTCGTGCGCAGCCACTGCATCTCCTCGAGAATGCACATCGAGTAGAGGTAGGTGAACGACCACAGCGGTCCTCCGCCAATGAGGAAGTAGTAGTCCGTGTCCTTGTGCGCCTCTGCGAAGGCTGCGGCCTGCGCCTCAGCCTGCTCGGCTGCGGCGACGAGGGCGTCGGGGAGGTTCACGAGCTCATCGGCGAGCGACGTGTAGCCGTCGAACTCTCCGCGCCGCTCCAGGAGCCGGCCGATGAGGAGCAGCAGCTGCATATCGAAGGGCCAGGTCTTCGGCTCCGAGACGAGGGCGTGGTCGACGCCGGTCGCGATCGGCGACTCAGCCTGACCCGTGAAGGAGATCGTCGTCGCACCGAACTGCTTCACGTACTCGATCGCGCGCACCACGTCTTCGGTGGTCCCCGTGACCGAGGTGAAGACGGCAGCGGTGCGTTCGCCGAGCAGGGCGTCACCCGCCACGACGAGTTCGGCGGCGATCGCCGCACGGACGGGAAGTGTCGAGCGCTCGCGAGCGAGCAACTCGTACGGCCACATCTGGCTGTAAGTGCCGCCAGCACCGACGAGCAGCACATTGTCGATTCCCTGGGCGAGGAGCTGATCGACCAGCTCCTCGATCTGCGGGCGAAGCGCGACCGCAGAGGCGGTCTGCGTCCGGAAGGCGGTCTCGTCGAAGCCGAGCATGGTCGATCCTCTCTCGGGCGATGGGTCGCCCTGTGGGTATGTGGTACCGGTGTCAGATTGCGATCATGCTGGCACAGCCTCGGCAGACTCGTCAACAATCCTCTTAATACCCAGCAGGTAACTACTTCGTTGCTTGCGATCAGAAATCCACACTGGTACCGGTGTCACAATTTCGCTACACTCGCACGACAAGCACGCACCGAAGTTCCAACGACGGATCGGTGCCCGCGACGCCGCGGGACGACATCCGCCCACCCAGAGAGGCAGACATGCGCCCGACCCGCTCCGTTCCGATCGCCGCCGTTGTCACGGCATCCGCACTCGTCCTCGCCGGCTGCGCCGGCAGTCCCGCTGCCGCTCCCGCGGCAGATGTCGCCGCAGACCCGGTTTACGATGGCACGCTCACCGTCCTCACGAAATTCGGCGGGGCGCCGCTCGAGGACTACTTCGAGGACATCGCCGCCGCCTACGAGAAGAAGCATCCTGATGTCGACGTCGAGCTGATCCAGGAGACGGATCAGTCCATCAAGGACAAGACCAAGACCCTCACGGCCTCACAGGCCCTCCCCGACATCTACTTCACGTGGACGGGCGACTGGGCCGAGAACTTCATCAGCGGCGGCCTCGCGGCGGACCTCACCGAGCTCATCGCTCCCGGAACCGAGTGGGGAGACCGGTTCGGTGAGGCATCGCTCTCGGCCTTCGAGTCCGACGGCAAGTACTACGGCATCCCGCTCTACAACAACGGCAAGTTCATGGGCTACAACAAGAGCGCGTTCGCCGACGCCGGCGTCGAGGTGCCCACCACGTTCGACGAGCTCATCGAGACGTGCGCGCCCCTGCGAGCCGCGGGCTACGAGCCGATCGCATTCGGGAACAAGGACGGCTGGCCGGCTCTGCACTACCTGCAGCAGCTGTTCGCCTACAACGTGCCCAGCGACACCCTGCATGCGGACTTCGACCCTGAGACCGCAGCCTGGGACCACCCCGGGTACGAGGCGTCGCTGACGCAGTTCCAGACGCTGGTGAACGACTGCACCGACAGCGGAAAGGGCACCAACGGCGTGCTCTACACGACCGCGCAGGAGGCGCTCGCGGGCGGCCGTGCGGCGATGTACTACCAGGAGATCCTCGAGTTCGACACCGTGACCGCCGAGGGCGCGACGCTCACCACCGACGACTTCGGCATCTTCCCGCTCCCCGTCCCGGACGACGCCGACGGGGATCCGCAGGCGATCGAAGGAGCCCCCGAGGGCTACCTCATCAACGCCAGGTCGCCTCGCGCGGCCCTCGCCGCCGACTTCATGAAGTTCGTGACCGAGCCGGAGCACGCGGCGACGCTGTCGTCGCTGCCGTACGGCCAGCCCAGCACCGTCGTGGGCGCCGTCACGGAGCAGAACTCGAGCAAGGCCGTCTACGAGGGCATCGACCGCGTCAACCAAGCGTCGCAGCTGGTCGCATGGCTGGACACCGTCACGGTGCCCGAGGTCGCCGATGCCTGGCTCGCCGGCGGCGAAGCTCTCATCAGCGGCAGCGCCACCCCCGAGGAGGTGCTGGACAGTGTCCGGGCCGCGAACGACGGCGCCAAGTGACGTCCAGTCGGGGGCAGGCTTCGGCCTGCCCCCGACCGTCACGGAGGTGATCACCACCGCAGGCTCCCGCCCTCGCATCGGCCGCAGCGCCCGGGGCCTCGGCAGGATCGCCGGCCTCGCGTGGGTGGTTCCCGCGCTGGTCGTGCTCGTCGTTTTCGTGTACCTGCCGCTCGCGCAGAACTTCGCATTCTCGGTGCAGAAGTGGGACATCTACTCCGGTGCATCCGAATTCGTCGGACTCGAGAACTACGAGAAGCTCTTCGCCGACCCGGTGTTCTGGTCCGCCCTGCGCAACAACGTCCTCTATTCGCTGCTGTCGATCGTCTTCCAGGTGGGCGCGGCGCTTGTGCTCGCCGCACTGATCGAGAGTCTTCGCAGCATCCGCTGGCGCAAAGTCCTCCGCGCCATCTATTTCGTGCCCTCCGCGATCTCGCTCACAGTCGCCGGCCTGCTCTTCTACTTCATCTACGAGCCGAAGCTCGGCATGCTCAACCATCTTCTCGGCGCGCTCGGTCTCGGCGGCCTCGCCCAGCCGTGGCTCGGGCAGGAGTCCACCGCGATGGTCGCCATCATCGCCATGAGCCAGTGGCAGGGCTTCGGCTACTCGACGCTGCTGTTCGCCGTGGCGATTCAGCGCATCCCCGCCGAGCTGTACGAAGCAGCGTCTCTGGACGGCATCGGACCGATCCGGCGCTTCTTCCATGTGACGGTCCCGCTGGTCCGGGAGATGAGCGGCCTCATGATCATCGTCACGATCTCCGGAGCCTTCCAGGTGTTCAACGAGGTCATGGTCATGACCAGCGGGGGCCCCAACAACTCGACGCAGGTGCTCGCGACCTGGCTCTACCGCAGCGGATTCGTGCACAACGACTTCGGGTACGCGGCCGCCATCGCCACGGTGATCTTCGTGGTCACGCTCCTGATCGCCCTCGGCCAGCTCTGGTACACGCGACGCAGAAGGGTGGAGTTCTGATGGCACGAATCGGATTCCTGACCGCCGTAGGACGCCTCTTCGCCTGGTCGTTCCTTCTCGCTCTCGCCGTGGTCGTCGTCTATCCGCTGCTGTGGATGGTCCTGAACGGCTTCAAGACCAACGCCGAGCTGTTCGGCGACCCGTTCGCTCTGCCACTGCAGCTGAACTGGCACAACTACGCCGACGCATGGAATCGCGGAGTGAGCGACTACCTCACGGCGAGTGTGCTGGTCACGGTCACCTCCACGATCGCGACGGTATTCATCAGCGCCTGGGCCGCATACGGTCTGACTCGCGTGCGGATGCCGTTCGGACGCCTCGTATCGGGTGTCATCCTCGGCGGGCTCATGCTCGCCCCTGCCGTGGCGCTTGTCCCTCTCGTGCGGATGTTCCAGGCGATGGGGCTGTACAACACGTTCTGGGCGCTGCTGATCCTGTACACGGCGTTCCGGATCCCGTTCACGACCTTCCTCATCCGGGCGTACATGATCGACCTGCCGCGCGAGGTCGACGAGGCTGCGGAGATGGACGGCGCGAGCCGCTGGACGACGTTCTGGCGGATCACCCTGCCGATGTGCAAGCCGATCATCATCTCCACGATCATCCTGCACGTGCTGTTCGCGTGGAACGAGTATCTCTTCGCGATGGTGTTGACGAGCGGAACGACGGTGCAGACGCTGCCTGTCGGCCTGACGAGCCTCATGAGCAAGCACGGCACGGACTATCCCGTGGTCTTCGCCGGCATGGTGGTCGCGGCCCTGCCCGTCATCGTGCTGTTCTTCGCCAGCCAGCGCTACTTCATCAAGGGGCTGTCGGAGGGGATCGGCAAATGACCCCGCTGATAGAGCGGGTCGCGGGCTCGAACTTCGCGTACCAGCACCTCACGCTGGATCACTGCCTGGACGACCTCGCTGAGCTCGGCCGTGACCGCATGGAGCTCTGGGGCATCGCCCCGCACGCGCACGTGCCGTGGATGATGGATGCCGAGGCTCGCGGCATCCGTCGGTCGGCGGCGTCGCGCGGATTGTCGATCGCATGCTTCACGCCCGAACAGGTCGCCTACCCGGTCAACATTGCCTCTCCGGACGCACGTCTTCGCGAAGCGAGCCTCGCGACGTTCCTGCGCGCTGCTGAGCTCGCCGCCGAGCTGGGCGCGGGCATGCTGTTTCTCACCAGCGGTCGCGGCGGGGAGCACGAGCCGAGAGAGGCAGGCTGGGCCCGGTCGGTCGATGCTCTGGGCGAGATCGCGGTGCGCGCCGCCGAACTCGGTGTGGACTGCGTGCTCGAGCCGCTGCAGCGCACCGAGTCGAATCTGGTCACGACGGCTGCGGACGCGGCCCGGATGCTCAGCGAGGTGGCGGCCCCGAACCTCGGCGTCGCTCTCGACACCGTCGCGGCCGCCGTCGCAGGTGACACGGTCGACGAGTACTTCGCGCGGCTGGGCGATCAGGTGCGCCACGTTCACCTCGTCGACGGCTCTCCCACCGGTCATCTGGCGTGGGGAGACGGGAACCTGCCGCTCGCGGATCTCGTGGGTTCCCTCGCGCGGCACGGCTACGACGGACTGGCGACCGTGGAGCTCTTCGGCGACGGCGGTTACGCTCTCGATCCGCGTCCTGCCCTGGAGCGGTCGCTTCACGCGATCGCCGAGACCTGCGGTGATGCCCGCTCCGGAATGAAATCCGCTCGTCCACGTTGACTAGACTCAGAGCATCAACGTGCTCCGGGGTCGGTGTGAATCCGAACCGGCGGTGACAGTCCGCGAACGCCTGGCGACAGGCGCCGATCCGGTGGAAATCCGGTACCGACGGTGATGCGAGCATCCGCTCGCTAGTCCGGAAGAGAGGCAGCACGTGGCGTACGCGTGCGCTGCAGACCCCGGGAACCCAGAGAAGGATGACCGATGGCTGTGACCGAGGCTGAGCGCGACGCCATGCATCGCGCCCTCGCGCTCGCGGCGAACGGGCCGCGGGGACTGAACCCGCAGGTGGGCGCCGTCATCCTCTCCCCCGCAGGCACCGTGCTGGCCGAGGGCTGGCACCGCGGCGCGGGCACCCCGCACGCCGAGGTCGACGCGCTCTCGAAGCTCGCCCCGGGAGAGGCATCCGGTGCGACCGCCGTCGTCACGCTCGAGCCGTGCAACCACACCGGACGCACCGGCCCGTGCGCGCAGGCGCTGATCGATGCGGGCGTCAGCCGCGTCGTCTACGCCACGGGCGATCCGGGAGACGTCTCCAGCGGCGGCGCGGACCGACTGCGCGCAGCGGGTGTCGAGGTGGTCGCGGGTGAGCAGGCGGATGCCTCTCGCCGGCTCATCGCCGATTGGCTGACCGTGCAGCGGCTGGGTCGCCCGCACGTCACCGTGAAGTGGGCGCAGAGCCTGGACGGCAGGGCCGCGGCATCCGACGGCACCAGCCAGTGGATCACCGGCCCCGACGCCCGCGCCGACGTGCACCGTCGCCGAGCCCGGGCCGACGCGATCGTGGCGGGCACCGGAACAGTGCTCGCCGACGACCCCGCACTCACCGCCCGCGACGGTGACGCCCTGTACCCGCACCAGCCGGTTCCTGTGGTGATCGGCTCGCGCGCCACCCCCGCCGACGCCGCCGTGCACCGGCACCCGAACGCCCCGCTGTTCTACGACACAAGAGACCTGTCGGCCGTGCTCGCCGATCTGCGCGACCGCGGTGTGCAGCGCGTCTTCGTCGAGGGCGGACCGACGCTGGCGAGCGCGTTCATCGCCGCCGGCGTCGCCGACACCGTGCTGGCCTACATCGCGCCGATGCTGCTCGGCGGCGAACGGCTCGCACTCACCGACATCGGCGTCGCCTCGATCGGCGACGCCCTCCACCTGCAGGTGGAGCAGTGGCTGCCCCTCGGCGCCGACCTGCTCGCCATCGCACACCCCGCCACGGCCCCCGTCGCGGGAGAGGACGCCCTGGTCGCCACCGCACATCCCGCCACGGCCCCCGTCGCGGGACAGGAAGGAAGCTGATGTTCACCGGAATCATCGAGGAGATCGGCGAGATCGCCGCGATCTCGGCATCGGGCGACGGATGGCGGCTCACCGTGCACGCGCCGAAGGCCGCGGCCGATGCCGTGCACGGCGAGTCCATCGCCGTCAGCGGTGTGTGCCTCACCGTCGTCGGCTCGACCGAGACGACCTTCGACGCCGACGTCATGAAGCAGACCCTCGACGTGTCGGCTCTGGGCGCCGTGCAGGTCGGCACCCGGGTGAACATCGAGAAGGCGATGCCGGTCGGCGCGCGCCTGGGCGGCCACATCGTGCAGGGCCACGTCGACGGCGTTGGCACCGTGCTCGAGGTCAGGCCCGGTGCCCAGTGGCGCGTGCTGCGCATCAGCCTGCCCGCCGAGCTCGCCCCGCTCGTGGTCGACAAGGGCTCGATCAGTGTCGCGGGCACCTCGCTCACGGTGAGTGCCGTGAGCGCGCCGGGCGCAGTCGTGCAGGACGAGCACTGGTTCGAGGTCTCGCTGATCCCCGAGACGCTCGACGCCACCATCCTCGGCACGCTCGAGCCCGGCGACATCGTCAACCTCGAGACCGACATCCTCGCCCGTCATGTCGAGCGCCTGCTCGCGTTCCGCTCCGCCCCGGAAGGAGGCTCGCGATGAGCCTTTCCCCTCTCTCCGACGCCCTCGACGCGCTGCGCGCCGGCAAGCCGATCATCGTCGCCGACGACGAGAACCGCGAGAACGAGGGTGACATCATCATCTCCGCCGAACTCGCGACGGCCGAGACGATGGCCTGGATGGTGCGCTGGACGTCTGGCCTCATCTGCGCCCCGCTGCCGGCCGACCTCGCCGACCAGCTGAACCTGCCCCCCATGGTCGAGACGAACGAAGACGCCCGCACGACGGCGTACACGGTGAGTGTCGACGCGGCCGAGGGCGTCACGACGGGCATCAGCGCGCACGACCGGGCGCTGACCCTGAACGTGCTGGCGAACCCGGCGTCGACCCCGACCAGCCTGATCCGTCCTGGCCACATCCTGCCGCTGCGCGCCGTCGACGGCGGCGTGCGCGAACGCGGCGGTCACACCGAGGCGGCGGTCGAGCTGATGCGGCTCGCGGGCCTGCAGCCGGTCGGAGCGATCGCCGAGGTGGTGGCCGACGACGGCAGCATGATGCGCCTGCCGGCGCTGCTCGAGCTCGGCGCGCGTGAGGGGGTGCCGGTGATCACCATCGAGCAGCTCATCGCTCATCTGAACGAGGTCGACCCGCGCGACGAGGCCGACTGCCTCGCGCGCAGATCCGGCCGCCGGGTCAGCCTGCGCGCCGACGCCAACGTGCCGACAGACCACGGCACCTTCCGCTTCCTCGCGTACAAGGACCGCATCAGCGGCACCGACCACATCGCGGTCGTCTCGGGCACGCCCGGCGAGACGGCGCTGGTGCGCGTGCACTCCGAGTGCCTCACCGGCGAGGCGTTCGCGTCTCAGAAGTGCGAGTGCGGCCCGCAGCTACAGGCGGCTCTCGACCGCATCGACGAGGAGGGCGGCGTGGTCATCTACATGCGCGGCCACGAGGGGCGCGGCATCGGGCTGATCAACAAGCTGCGCGCATACGCGCTGCAGGAGGAGGGCCTCGACACGGTCGATGCCAACCTCGCCCTCGGTCTGCCCGCCGACGCGCGCGAATACGCCGCGGCCGCCGGCATCCTCACCGATCTCGGCATCTCGAAGGTGCGCCTGCTCACCAACAACACCGACAAGGTCGAGAAGCTGCAGGCCCTCGGGCTCGACGTGATCGAGCAGGTGCCGCTGATCGTCGGCGTCGGCCCCAACAACCACCAGTACCTCGAGACCAAGCGCGATCGCATGGGTCACATCATCGGCGCGGACGAGCTCGCCCACGCCCTCGGAAAGGACGACGCATGAGCGGCGCAGGAGCCCCCACCCCGAACACCCCGGTCGACGGCAGCGGTCTGCGCGTCGTCGTGATCGCGGGAACCTGGCACGAGACGATCTCGAACGGCCTCATCGCCGGCGCGCAGCGCGTGCTCGACGAGGCGGGTGCCGCGCACACGCTGGTGCGCGTGCCCGGGTCGTTCGAGCTGGCCGTCGCCGCTCAGGCGGCTTTCGCCGGCGGGGCGGATGCCGTGGTCGCGCTCGGCGTGATCATCCGCGGTGGCACGCCGCACTTCGAGTACGTGTCCTCGGCGACGACCGACGGGCTCAGCAGGGTCGCCCTGGATGCCGGCAAGCCGGTCGGCTTCGGCGTGCTCACCCTCGACGACGAGCAGCAGGGTCTCGACCGTGCGGGCCTTTCGGGCTCGAAGGAGGACAAGGGCGCCGAGGCCGCGGACGCGGCGCTGCGCACCGCGCTGGTCGTCCGCGCGCTGCGCGTCTGACCGCCGCGGGCAGACCGGCTAGCCTGGGGTCATGGAGACCCTGCGCCACATCGTTCTGTTCGTTCACCTCGTCGGCTTCGCGGTGCTCTTCGGAGCGTGGGCGGTGCAGGCCTTCGGCGGCAAGCGCGAGATCGTCAAGCTGATGCACATCGGATTCACCACCGCAGCCGTCGCCGGCCTGGCGCTCGCCGCGCCCTGGGGCCTGCCCGACGGCGTCGAGATGAACTACGCCAAGATCGGCACCAAGCTCGTCATCCTGCTGATCATCGGCGCCTTCCTCGGCATCGGCCAGGCCCGACAGCGCAAGAGCGGTCAGGTGCCCACGGCGCTGTTCTGGGGCATCGGCCTGCTCACCCTGGTGAACGCGGGCATCGCCGTCATCTGGTGAGCCTCCGGCCCGCCGGGCCAATAGACTCCTCGAGGTCCAGCCACCGGAGGAGCAGCATATGACGACGACCATCGCCCCGGCCAACCCGCGCTCGCGGGTCATCCTGGCCAGTCTCGTGGGCACGACGATCGAGTTCTACGACTTCTACGTCTACGCGACCGCGGCGGTGCTCGTCTTCCCCGTGCTGTTCTTCCCGACGGGCAACGACACCACGTCGCTGCTCGCCTCGTTCGGTGTGTTCGGTGCGGCGATGGTCGCGCGTCCGATCGGCGCGATGATCTTCGGCCACTTCGGCGACAAGTTCGGTCGCAAGGCGACCCTGGTCGCCTCGCTGCTCACGATGGGCATCGCGACCTTCCTCATCGGCCTGCTGCCCACGTTCCAGCAGATCAACTGGTGGGCCGCCCTGTTGCTGCTCATCCTCCGTCTCGCTCAGGGCTTCGCGCTCGGCGGCGAGTGGTCGGGCGCCGCGCTGGTGGCCACCGAGAACGCTCCTGCCGGCAAGCGCGCCTGGTACGGGTCGTTCCCGCAGCTCGGCGCACCGCTGGGCTTCATCATCGCGAACGGCATCTTCCTCGCGATCAACGCGCTGCTCCCCCACGAGACCGACGCGACCCTGAAGTCCGAGGCGTTCCTCAGCTGGGGCTGGCGGGTGCCGTTCCTGTTCTCGGCGGTGATGGTCATCATCGGCCTGTGGGTTCGCCTCAAGCTCGTCGAGTCCGAGACGTTCACCCGGGCGGCCGACACCGGGCGCATCCGCAAGCTGCCGCTCGCGACGGTGTTCCGTCACCACTGGAAGCAGCTCATCCTCGGCACGTTCATCATGCTCGCGACATACGTGCTGTTCTACCTGATGACGAACTTCACGCTCGCCTACGGCACGAAGGCCGGCTCGCTCGAGGTGGCGTCGGCCGCCGCGCAGCAGGCCGCCGACGCGGCCGGCAAGCCCTTCGACGCGTCAGCCTTCGCGGCGCAGTTCTACCCCGGACTCGGTTTCGGCTACACGCAGTTCGTGATCATGCAGATCGTGGGCGTGGTGTTCTTCGGCATCTTCACCCTGCTCTCGGGCCCCTGGGCCGACCGGTTCGGGCGACGCCGACTGCTGCTGTGGGTGACCGGCGCGATCATCGTCTTCGGTCTCACCTTCAACCTGTTCCTCATGCCTCAGGACGACCCGGCGCTGACGATGGCTGTCGTGCAGGGCTTCCTCATCCTCGGCTTCCTGCTGATGGGCGCCACCTTCGGCCCGATGGGCGCGCTGCTGCCCGAGCTGTTCCCCACGAACGTGCGGTACTCCGGCTCGGCGATCGCATACAACGTGTCGTCGATCCTCGGCGCCGCAGTCGCTCCGCTGATCGCCGTCGAGCTGTGGCGCATCGGCGACGGCTCGCCCTGGCTGGTGGGCGTGTACCTGTCTGCCATGGCCGTGCTGACGTTCATCGCCCTGTGGCTGTCGCCCGAGACGAAGGACCACGACTTCGAGGCCGACCTGGGCGTCGCCGCCCAGCGCTGAGCGCGGGTGGGTCAGAACCGCGCGGTCACCGTGCGGTTCCGACCGTCGAGCGTCATCTCACCGCCGTAGGGCAGGATCCACTGCGGACGCGTGTGCCCGAAGGGCACGCCGACGCACACCACGGCCTCCGGGTTGTACCGGCCGACCAGCTCGAGCACGACATCCCGCTGCGCAGCACGCAGCGCCGATCTCTCGGTCGCGGTGGGCATCACCTCGAACGAGCTCACCGGCGGGCGCGCGAACAGGACGCCGGCGACCGAGCCCAGCAGCCCCCGTTCGCCGTAGCCGCGCAGCTGCTCGCCGACCCGAGCGGGAGGGGTGAGCCGCTCGCTCGTCTCGAGCAGCAGGATCGCTCCGGAGAGCTCGTCGTTCGCCGGCAGCCGGTCGGCGAGTGCGAGCTGGTCGACCACCTCGAGGCAGCCGCCCCACGTGCGGCCTGTCACGCTCTTCCCGGGTCCGGCCCACGTCCACGGGTCGGTCGGCTCGCGGTCACCGTACTCGGTCAGGGCAGCCGGGTCGTCCCAGTGCCGCCCGATGTCCTCCGACTCCCCCGGCTCGGTGATCTCCACCTCGCCGCCGTCGAGCAGTGCGGCGCGCAGCGCGCGCAGGTGCACGTCATCGACCGCGGGCCCCGCCCCCAGATGCACCTGGGTGGAGCCGCCGTAGAAGCCGGCGACGCCGCGCCGCCACAGCCAGTTCAGGATGTTGGTGTTGTCGCTGTACCCGAGGAAGGGCTTCGGGTCGGCAGCGGCGAGCGCCGGGTCGAGGTGCGGCGTCACGAGGATCTGATCGCTGCCGCCGATGGTGGCGATGATCGCCCGGATGCTCGGATCGGCGAAGGCTGCGTTCACGTCGGCCGCCCGCGCTTGCGGGCTCGCATCCAGCTGCCTCGTGGTCGGATACTCGACAGGAACGAGTCCGGTCAGCTCCCGCAGACGTCGCATCGCCTGCTCGTGCACCTCGGGCCCGACCGCGGGCGCGGCGAAAGCGGGCGAGAGGACGGCGATGCGGTCGCCGGGGCGAGCCTTCGGAACATGCAGCATGCCTCCATCCTGCCCGCGGCGCGCGCGGGCAGCGAAACAGGCCGCGCATAAGGAGTTCGGTCGACAATAGAAGCACTCACCCACGACTCCTCACGAATGAGGTCCCATGTCTCGCACGGCGCCGTCACGCCGACGCGGGCGCGGCGCGCAGCCCGAAGGCCCGCGCGCGACGTTCCGCCAGCTGCTCCCCTTCCTGTTCGAGCACAAGAAGGTGCTCGTCGTCGTCGCGGTGCTCAGCATCGTCGGCGCGGCCGCATCGCTCGCCCAGCCGCTGCTCGTCGGACAGCTCATCGCGCGCGTGCAGCAGGGGCAGACGCTGGGGGCGCTGGTCTGGCTGCTGATCGGCTTCGTGATCTCGGCGTCCGTCATCTCGGGCTATCAGCACTACCTGCTGCAGCGCACCGGCACGGCGGTCGTGTACTCCAGCCGCCGCAAGCTCATCGCACGCATCCTGCATCTGCCGATCAGTGAGTTCGACGCGCGCCGCACCGGCGACCTCGTCTCGCGCGTCGGCACCGACACGACGCTGCTCTACGCCGTGCTCACGCAGGGACTCGCGGATGCCGTCGGCGGCGCGATCCTGTTCGTCGGTGCGCTCATCGCGATGCTCATCATCGACCCGCTGCTGCTGCTGCTCATCGTCGTCGTGATCGGCGTTTCGGTGGTCGTGGTCGTGCTGCTCTCGGGGCGCATCCGCAGCGCGTCGGCCGCGCAGCAGGAGAAGGTCGGTGAGCTGGCATCCGGAGTCGAGCGGGGCATCTCCTCGATCCGCACCGTGCGTGCGTCCGGCGCCACCGAGCGCGAGACGGCGGCCGTGGAGGACCTCGCCGGTGAGGCGTACGGCCTCGGTGTGCGCATCGCGAAGATCTCGTCGATGGTCGTGCCCGTCGCCGGTGTGGCCCTGCAGCTCTCGCTGCTGGTGGTGCTCGGGGTGGGCGGGTTCCGCGTGGCGTCGGGCGCTCTCACGATCGCGTCTCTGGTCACCTTCATCATGTTCCTGTTCATGCTCGTGATGCCGCTGGGCCAGGCCTTCGGCGCGATCACCTCGGTGAACCAGGCACTGGGCGCCCTCGGACGCATCCAGGAGGTGCTCGATCTGCCGACCGAGACGCAGGACGACGAACCGGATGCCGTGGCGGCAGCCGCGCCCGTGGTCGGCGCCCCCGCGATCGAGTTCCGCGACGTGCGCTTCCGCTACCCTGATGCCGTCATCGCCGCCCGGGAGGCGGCCGCCAAGGAGGCTCAGGTCCTGCTCGCCGACGCGCACCTCGAGCGCGCGTCCGACGGCATCCCGATCGACCGGGATGTGCTGAAGGGGGTCTCGTTCGCCGTGCCGCGCGGCGCGCGCGTGGCGCTGGTCGGGCCGAGCGGCGCCGGCAAGAGCACCATCCTCTCGCTCATCGAGCGCTTCTACGACCCGACCGGTGGGTCGATCCGCCTCGCCGGACACGACGTGCGCACGTACCCGCGTGAGCAGCTGCGCGCCCAGTTCGGCTACGTCGAGCAGGACGCGCCGACCCTCGCCGGCACGCTGGGCGAGAACCTGCGTCTCGCGGCACCGGATGCCTCGGACGCCGACTGCGAGCGCGTGCTGCGCTCGGTCAACCTCGGCGACGTGCTCGAGCGCAGCCCGCTGGGGCTGGATGCCCCGGTCGGCGAGGACGGCGTGATGCTCTCGGGCGGTGAGCGTCAGCGCCTCGCCATCGCGCGCGCTCTGCTGACCGAGGCACCGATCCTGCTGCTCGACGAATCGACCTCGTCGCTCGACGGCGTCAACGAGCAGCGCATGCGCGAGGCCATCGACGCGGCCGCCGCCGACCGCACACTGCTGGTGATCGCGCACCGGCTGTCGACCGTGGTCGACAGCGACCTGATCGTGGTGCTGCAGAACGGCGTGGTGGCCGGGCAGGGCACGCACGCCGAGCTCATCGAGTCCACGCCGCTGTACCGCGACCTCGCACGGCACCAGCTGCTGGTCTGACCGCCGCCGAACTCAGCCGCCGAGGACGTCGACCTGCACGCCGTCCTTGCCCGCGCGCTTCGCACGGTACATCGCCGCATCCGCCGCGGCGACGACGTCCTCAGCGGAGGGAGGGACGCGGCCGACGTCCGCGCGCCAGTGCACCGCGCCCACGCTGGCCGACAGCGGCGAACCCGCTGCGGGACCGTCGAGCGGCTCGCGCACGACGCTGCGTACCCGCTCGGCGAACCTCGTCGTCTCGGCGTCGTCCATGCCGGACGCGGTGATGAGGAACTCGTCCCCGCCGAGCCTGGCGACCGTGTCGCCCACGCGGCACACGCGCCGCAAACGATCGGCGACGATGCGCAGCACCTCGTCGCCCACTCCGTGCCCGAGACGATCGTTGATGCCCTTGAAGCCGTCGAGGTCGAGGAAGAGCACCGCGCACGGGACGCCGTCATGCTCGGTGCGCTCGAGGATGCGCTGCAGCCTCTGCTCGAAGAGGACCCGGTTCGGCAGCCCGGTGAGGCTGTCGTGCAGAGCGTGATGCTGCAGCTGGTCGCGCAGCCGCAGGTGATCGACCACCCGTTCGGCCTGAGCCGCCAGCGCACGCAGCGATTCGAGCTCGTCCGCCTCGAGGGAGCGTGCCCGCCGGAACCAGCAGTGGATCTCGCCGAGCACGACCGTTCGCTCGCCCATCATGCGGACGATCGGCGTCGTCACCAGCGCCTCGATGCCGGACGCCTGCAGCGCAGCCGCGTCCTGCGGGGCCGCCAGCGCGATCTGTTCGACGTCCCGGCACACGAGCTGCTGCGCGGAAGCCGCAGGCCGCGCGTCGAGCAGCACTCCCGGTGGGTGATCGCCCCATCGACGCACCTCGGCGCCCGCCTGCCCTGAGGTGTGCACGAGGCGAACCGCCGTCCACGCTGTGGACATCGCCCGGCTCGCCGCACTCACGAGGGTCTCGCCCAGGTCGTCCAGTCCGTTCGCGACGGCGAGCGCGCTCGTGGCATCCTGCAGCAGCACCAGCCTGCGATGCGCGAGCTCGGTCTCGCGCCGTGCCGCCACGAGCTCCTTCTCGAACGCGGCGCGCGCCGTCGTCTCGACGGCGGCGACGTAGGCGACGGACCTGCCGTCGACGTGCCGCAGCTCGGCGTTCACGAGCGCCGCTCGACGCTCGCCGGCGCCGTCGCGGATCTCGAGCATGACCTCGCGCAGCCGCCCCCGCTCCAGGAGACGCGGAATCACCTGGGTCTCGTACAGCATGCGCGATGCGGCGGTCAGCCACTCCACGATGTTGCGTCCGCGCAGGCCGTCGCCGCCTTCCGGGCCGCCCTCGCCCAGCCACACCTGCATCCCGGCGTTGTGGGCCAGGATGGTGCCGTCCACACCCAGTGTGAACACGGCGACCGGCGTGTGCTCGAGCAGGTCCAGCGATTCCGCCGTGGCGTTGCTCACAGCGCGTGTCTGATCTGGTCCGCCACGAGCTCGTGATCGGTCAGATGCACGAAGTGTCCGGCGGAGTCCAGCTGCACCAGATCGCACGACGGGATGCGCGCCTGCACGTACGCGCCGATGTGCGGCGGGCAGATGATGTCGCCGACCGACTGCAGCACGGTCGTCGGCACGGGGACGTCGCCCAGCCGGTGACGCACATCGCTGAAGAAGACGACGCGGGCGAAGTGGGTCGCGACCTCGTGGGCGGTGGTGGCGAACAGATCCCGCACCCGGTCTGTCACCTGGGGCAGGTCTTCGCGCGCGGTGACGGCGGGCGCCAGCGACGCCGCCCACCCGGGCTGGTTCGCCTCGATGGCGGCGAGCAGATCGAGCACATCCTGACGGTCGAAGCCCCCGATGTAGTCGCCGTCGTTCACGTAGCGCGGCGAGGGGCAGAGCATGATCAGCTGCGAGAACAGGTCGGGCCGGCGGATGGACGCGAGCGCGCCGATCATGCCGCTGACGGAATGCCCGACGAACACCACGTCACGGGCATCCACCGCCTCGATCACCTCGATGAGGTCGTTGGCATACCCGTCGAGCGAGTCGTATCGCCGCTGGTCGTAGGCCGAGAGGTCGGATCGCCCCGATCCCACATAGTCGAACAGCACGACACGGTGGTCGTCGACGAAACGGTCGGCAGCCGCTCGCCAGGTGGTCTGATCGGTGCCGTACCCGTGCCCGAACACCATGACCGGACCGGCCTCCCTGCCGAGGATCGTCACGGCGTTGCGCCGGAGGACGTCGTCGTGCGCGCGATCCGCGGCGGGTGCGTGCTCTGCAGTGCGGGCGCTGGTTTGCGTCACGTGGCCTCCTCGGAGCTCACGCCCGAGACTACCGAAGAAGTCGAGCGACCCGTCACCGAGCGGCGTCGAGCCGGTACCGCAGCGCCTCCAGTTCGCTGCGCAGGGCCGCCGGCAGCGCGTCGCCGAACATGGCGTAGAACTCCTCGGTGGAGTCCGCCTCCGCGAGCCACGCGTCGATGTCGACGTCGAAGAGCTCGTCGAGGTCGGCCTCGGCGATCTCCAATCCGTCGAGGTTGAGATCCTCACGTCGCGGCAGGCGACCGATCGGGCTGTCGACGGCCACGACCTCACCGGAGATGCGACGGATGATCCAGTCGATCACGCGCGAGTTGTCGCCGAAGCCCGGCCACAGGAAGCGGCCGTCATCACCGCGACGGAACCAGTTCACCTGGAAGATGCGCGGTGCACGATCGAAGCGCAGCGAACGGCCCACCTTGAGCCAGTGCGCGAAGTAGTCGCCCATGTTGTACCCGCAGAACGGCAGCATCGCGAACGGGTCGCGGCGCAGCTCGCCGAGGGTGCCCTCGGCGGCGGCGGTGCGCTCCGACGAGATGGTCGAGCCGATGAAGACCCCGTGGCTCCAGTCGGTCGCCTCGACGACCAGCGGCACGTTGCTCGCGCGGCGACCGCCGAAGAGGATCACGTCGAGGGGCACGCCCTCGGGGTTCTCCCAGTCGTCGGCGATCTGCGGGCACTGGGCCGCCGACACCGTGAAGCGCGAGTTCGGGTGCGCGGCCGGCTCGTCCGAGTCGGGAGTCCACGGCCTGCCCTGCCAGTCGGTGAGTCGTGCGGGCGGGGTGTCGGTGAGCCCCTCCCACCACACGTCTCCGTCGGGTCGCAGGGCGACGTTGGTGAAGATGGTGTTGCCCCAGAGCGTCTCGACCGCGGTGACGTTGGTGGACTCCCCCGTTCCGGGAGCGACGCCGAAGAACCCGGCTTCGGGGTTCATGGCGTACATCCGGCCGTCTTCGCCGGGTCGGATCCAGACGATGTCGTCTCCGAGCGTCTCGACCGACCATCCAGGGATGGTCGGACGCAGCATGGCGAGGTTGGTCTTGCCGCAGGCCGACGGGAAGGCTGCGGCGATGTGGTGCGCCCTGCCCTTCGGGTCGGTCACGCGGATGAGCAGCATGTGCTCGGCGAGCCAGCCCTCGTCGCGCGCGATGACCGAGGCGATGCGCAGGGCGAAGCACTTCTTCGCGAGGATCGCGTTTCCGCCGTAGCCCGAGCCGTACGAGTAGACCTCGAGCGTCTCGGGGAAGTGCACGATGTACTTCTCGTCGTTGCACGGCCACGGCACGTCGGCCTGGCCAGGCTCGAGCGGGGCGCCGACCGAATGGACCGTCTTGACCCACGGGGCGCCCTCGGCGATCTGGCGGGTGACCGCGTCGCCGACGCGGGTCATGATGCCGATGGATGCCACCGCGTAGGCGCTGTCGGTGACCTGCACCCCGATGTGCGAGAGCGGACCGCCCACCGGGCCCATCGAGAACGGGACGACGTACATGGTGCGGCCGCGCATGGACCCTTCGAACAGCCCGTCGAGCGTCTCGCGCATCTTGACAGGGTCGGCCCAGTTGTTCGTGGGGCCGGCGTCGCGCTCGCGCTCCGACGCGATGAACGTGCGCCCCTCGGTCCGCGCCACGTCGCTCGGGTGCGAGCGCGCCAGGTACGACCCGGGCCGCCATTCGGGGTTGAGCTTGATCAGCTTGCCCTCGCCGACGAGCCCGCGCAGCAGGGCATCGTTCTCGGCACGGGATCCGTCGACCCAGTGCACCCGCGCCGGCTGGGTGAGCGCGGCGATGCCGTCGACCCACGCGCGCAGCTCTGCCATCGCCGGGGTGTCGTACGCGGGCACGTCACCGGTGCCCCGCGCAGGTGCGACGGCGTCGATGCGGGTCGTGAACGTGTCGGCGAGTGCCATGGGAGCTCCTTCAAGCTGGTGCGGTATGCCCATCCTCCGGCAGGTTTTGCCGTGTTTGACGCCGACCGACGTTGAAAGAACGTTGCTTTTTTCGGATATGCTCAAGGAATGGCGACCAGCGGACTCGAACTCAGCACCCTCGGACATCGCATCCGACACCACCGCACGGCCCGGAATCTCACCCTCGACGACCTGGGCGCGAAGGTCGGCATCGCGGGATCCCAGCTGAGCCTCATCGAGAACGGCAAGCGCGAGCCGAAGCTGTCCCTGCTGCAGGCCATCGCCGAGGCGTGCGGCACCGACGTCGCCGACCTCATCTCGGGAGAGCCGCCGAACCGTCGCGCGGCGCTCGAGATCGAGCTCGAACGCGCGCAGTCCAGCCCGATCTTCCGCCAGCTGGGCATCGCCGGGGTGCGCGTGTCGAAGACGATGACCGACGAGACCATCGAGGCGATCCTGGGTCTGCATCGCGAGCTGCACCGCCGCGAGACCGAGGCGATCGCCACGCCGGAGGAGGCGCGTCGCGCGAACACGGAGATGCGTCTCACGATGCGCGCGCGCGACAACTACCTTCCCGACATCGAGGCGCTCGCCGAGAAGCACCTCAAGGCGGCCGGTCACGTGTCCGGAGCGCTCACGCACCGCACTGTGACCCTGATGGCGGCAAAGCTCGGCTTCGAGCTCATCTACGCCGACGACCTTCCCCACTCCACCCGCTCGATCACCGACCTCGAGAACGGTCGGATCTACCTGCCGCCGGCGTCGATCCCCGGCGGGCACGGCCTGCGCTCGATGGCGCTGCAGGCGATGGCGCACCGCATCCTGGGGCACACTCCCCCGACCGACTACGCCGACTTCCTGCAGCAGCGACTGGAGATCAACTACTTCGCCGCGTGCTGCCTGATCCCCGAGACCGCAGGCGTCGCATTCCTGCAGCAGGCGAAGAAGGATCGCAACCTCGCCGTCGAGGACTTCCGTGACGCGTTCGGCGTCACGCACGAGGCGGCCGGGATGCGCATGACCAACCTGATGACCCACCATCTCGACATGCGCCTGCACTTCCTGCGGGTGGACGAGAACGGCGCGATCACCCGGGTCTACGAGAACGACGACCTGCCGCTGCCGATGGACGTGACCGGCGCCGTGGAGGGACAGCCGGCCTGCCGCCGGTTCGGCGCGCGCGCGGCGTTCGAGCAGCGCAACCGCACCACCGAGCACTACCAGTACACCGACACCCCGGCCGGCACGTTCTGGTGCGCCACCCAGACCGGCTCGTCGACCGACGGCGGGTTCTCGGTCACCGTCGGCGTGCCGTTCGACGACGCGCGCTGGTGGCGCGGGCGCGAGACACAGCACCGAGCGAAGTCGACCTGCCCCGACGAGTCGTGCTGCCGCCGGGCGGCGCCGACCGTCTCGCAGCGCTGGGAGGGTCGCGCGTGGCCGAGCGCCCGTGTGCACACGCACATGTTCCGCCCGCTGCCGCGCGGCGCATTCCCCGGCGTCGACGACAGCGAGGTGTACTCGTTCCTCGACCGGCACGCCGGCGAGTGATGTGAGATCTGCTCGAGATCAGGCGTGCAGGGTCACCTCGCGACGTGCAGGCAGCACGACCGGATGCGTTCCCGCCATCACCTCGAGCACGCGCACGACCTGGCACGAGTACCCGTACTCGTTGTCGTACCAGACGTAGAGCACGACGTCGCGGTCATTCGCGATCGTCGCGAGTCCGTCGACGATGCCCGCCCGGTGCGAGCCGACGAAGTCGGTGGAGACGACCTCGGGGCTCTCGACGTAGTCGATCTGCTGACGCAGCTTCGAGTGCAGCGACGCACGACGCAGGTAGTCGTTGAGCTCGTCCTTCGTGGCCGGGTTCTCGAGGGTCAGGTGCAGCACCGCGAGCGACACGTCGGGGGTGGGCACGCGGATGGCAGAGCCGGTGAGCTTGCCGGCGAGCTGCGGCAGGGCGCGGGAGACGGCCTTGGCTGCGCCGGTCTCGGTGATGACCATGTTCAGCACCGCCGAGCGCCCGCGGCGGTCGCCCTTGTGGAAGTTGTCGATGAGGTTCTGGTCGTTGGTGAACGAGTGCACGGTCTCGACGTGGCCGCGCACGATGCCGTACGCCTCGTCGATCGCCGCCAGCACCGGCGTGATCGCATTGGTCGTGCACGAGGCGGCGGACAGGATGCGGTCGCCGGCCTCGATGGTGGAGTCGTTGATGCCGTGCACGATGTTCTTCAGCTCGCCCTTTCCGGGGGCGGTGAGCAGCACACGGGCGGCGCCGGTCGCCTGCAGATGACGGCTCAGCCCCTCCTCGTCGCGCCAGCGGCCGGTGTTGTCGACGATGATCGCGTCGTGGATGCCGTACACGGTGTAGTCGACGGTGGCGGGGTCGTCGGAGTAGATCACCTGGATGCGGTTGCCGTTGGCGATGATCTGAGAGTTCTCCTCGTCGACCGTGACGGTGCCGGCGAAGCGGCCGTGCACCGAGTCGCGCAGCAGAAGCGAGGCGCGCTTGACGATGTCGTTGTCGGAGCCACGACGCACCACGATCGCCCGCAGTCGCAGCCCGCTGCCGCCGCCGGTGTGCGCGATGATGATGCGGGCCAGCAGCCTGCCGATGCGGCCGAACCCGTAGAGCACCACGTCGACCGGCTCGGAGAGCTCGGCGCCGAGGGCCGGCGCGAGCGTGCTGCGCAGGTACTCGTCGAGGTCGCCTCCGCTCTCGGCGTGCCCCTCGATCAGGCGCGCCACGTCCAGCGATGACGCGCCGGGGGCGAGCTCGCGCAGCGCCTCGAGCACGCCGAGCGTGTCGGTGAGGGCGATCTCGCGGTGGCCGAGCTGAGCGACGCGCTGGTGCACCTCGAGGATGCCGGTCGTCGACAGTCCGAGCAGACGGTGCCCGTGCAGCGACGTCACGACATCGCGCTCCCGGTTCAGTCCGCCGATGAGCGGGATCATCCGCTCTGCCAGCTCTTCCTTGACCTTCCAGTCGTCGCGGTGTGTCACGACATCGTCCATATGCGTCCTTGCGTGATGCTCGAGCGCCGCCGGGTCGGGCGCTGCGGTGAGTGAGGGGGCGGTTCCGCCTCGACCAGGCTAGAGCGCGGCATGCGATGCGAGAGGACGATTCCGGTGTGCAGAATCCGACAGACTGCCGGGGAGTCATGAAACCGGATTCTTAACACGTGCGGCGGCATAGGCTCGGATCCATGACCGAGCTGCATGATCTGACCGCGATCGAGCAGCTCGCCGGGCTGCGAGCCGGGACGTTCTCGCCGTCGGATCTCGTCGCCCACTACCTGGCGCGCATCGCGCGATGCGACCCGCAGGTCGGCGCGTTCGTCGAGGTCACCGACGAGGCTGCCCGCGCCCGCGCCGCCGCGCTGACGGATGCCGAGCCGGCCGGCGCCCTGTGGGGGCTGCCCTTCGCCGACAAGGACCTCGTGGCGCGAGCCGGCGTGCCCACGCGGTTCGGCTCTCGACTTCACCGCGATCACGTCCCGACGACGACCGCGGATCAGGCCGCTGTGCTCGACGAGGCCGGCGGCATCAGCCTCGGCAAGACCAGCACGCCCGAGTTCGGGTTGACCGGGTACACCGAGACGCAGATCGGTCCGCCCACCCGCGATCCGTGGAACCCGGCGAACGGCGCGGGCGGGTCCAGCGGCGGAGCCGCGGCCGCGGTCGCCGCTGGCCTGCTCCCGCTCGCCCCGGGCTCCGACGGCGGCGGCTCGATCCGCATTCCGGCGGCCACGGTCGGCGTCGTCGGGATCAAGCCCTGCCGCGGGCGCGTGCCGTTCGCGTCCGGCCTCGACAGTCCCGGAGGTCTTCCGGTCGCCGGTCCCATCGCCCGTTCGGTGGCGGACGCCGCGCTGCTGCTCGACGTGCAGTGCGCCGGACGGCCCCATCGGTTCGCGACGCGCGCCCCGGCGTCCGGGCCGTTCCTCTCCGCCGCGACGACGCCGTCACCTCCCGCCCGGATCGGGGTGACCACGGTCTCCCCGTGGGACGACGCCGACGACATCCGCCTCGATGCCGACGCCGCTCGCGCTGTCGACATCGCCGCGACGCTGCTCTCGGATGCCGGACACGGCGTCGACGGATTCCGGTGGCGACCCCGCGGCTACGCGGAGATGTTCACCACCCTCTGGCGCACCAGCGCCGCTCGGATGGCGCTCACCGACGCCGAGCTGGAGCTCGTCGAGCCGATCACGGCCTGGCTGGTGCGCGAGGGCCGACGTCTGACCGGATCAGAGGTGCTGCAGGCGCTGGCTGCGGCATCCGTCTTCGAGCAGGAGACGATCGCGGCGTTCGATCCGTTCGACGCCGTGCTCACCCCCGCACTGGCGCTGCCGCCGCAGCGGGTCGGCTGGTTCGATCGCGATGACCCGGTGCGCGGATTCTCGCAGCAGGTCCGTTACGCGCCGTACAGCAGCTTCGTCAACGTGGCGGGTCTTCCCGCGATCGTCGTCCCGGTCATCACGGACGCGTCGGGGCACCCGGTCAGCGTGCAGCTGATCGGCCGGCCCGGCGGTGAGGCGACGATCGTCTCGCTCGCAGCGGCACTGGAGCATCGGGCAGGTCCCATGCCGAAACCCGCGATCTGGAGCCGATGACTCGGCCTACGCTGGGCACATGACCACGACCCTGCACGCCCGCGCCGTCCTGCTCGACATGGACGGCACTCTCGTCGACTCGACAGCGGTCGTCGAGCGGCTGTGGCTGGAGTGGGCCCGGCCGCACGGACTGGATCCGTCGGTCGTGCTGCAGACCGTGCACGGCAGGCAGGGTCACCAGAGCATGGCGATCATGCTCCCCGAGCGGGATCACGCCATCAACCTGGTCGAGAATCAGGAGATGCTCGCCCGAGAGAGCGGCGATGTCGACGGCGTGGTCGAGATCGCCGGTGCCGCGGCGTTCCTCGCCGCATTGAGCGGGCTGCCGCACGCGATCGTCACCTCGGCGAACGTGCCGCTGATGACGGCCAGGATGCAGGCCGCCGGGCTCACCGTGCCCGCGCTCGCGATCACCGCCGAGAGCGTGACCGATTCGAAGCCGCACCCCGAGGGGTTCCTGGCCGCGGCCGCGCAGCTGGGGGTCGACCCGGCCGACTGCGTCGTCTTCGAGGACTCCGAGGCCGGGGTGCAGGCGGGCCTCGCCGCAGGCATGCGGGTGATCGGCGTCGGCTCACACGCCGCGGCTCACGGCGCGCACCACTCCGTGGCCGATCTCACCCAGGTCGCGGTGGTCGACACAGCGCAGGGCTTCGTCCTGACGATCGACTGACGCTCGTCGCCGCAGCGCTCACTCCCGCGTGAAGTCCTCGAAGATCAGGGTCGTGCGAGTCGAGCGGATCGACGGGATCGCCTGGATGTCCTCCAGCACCACGCGACGCAGGTCGCGGGCGTCGCTGGCGCGCACGAGCAGGATCACGTCGAAATCGCCGCCGACGAGCGCCATGTGCTCCACCTCGGGGATCGCACGCAGCCGCGTCTGCACCTCCTGCCAGCTGGCCTGCTCGATCGCGAGCATGACGTAGGCGGATGCGTGATGCCCGAGCTGCACGGGGTCGGTGCGCACCGTGTAGCCCGCGATCACGCCCTGCTCGGTGAGCCGCTTGATGCGCGCGTGCGCGCCCGCCCGGGAGATGTGCACGCGCTCGGCGATGTGGGTCATCGACACCCGCGCGTCGCGTCGCAGCTCGGCGAGGATCGCATGATCTGTGGCATCGAGCTCGGCCATCGAGCACCGTCCGTTCCGTCAGTGGATGCTGACAGTCTGTCACCGGAATCCGCATCCGGCGAACGATCGTCCAGCAATAGGGATGATCGGTTGGACGCCTGGGGGGTCGCGGGCATCCTGGTGTCACCACGTTCGGCAAGGAAGGCGAACCGGATGATGCGAGACGACCTGCTCCCCCGCGAGACCCCCGTGCGCCTGATCGACCCGCGCGGCGACGGGGTCGACGACGCGCACTACACCGCACCCGACATCGACCGGCTGCGCGACGCGTACCGCGCCCTCGTCGAGGGCAGACGCATCAACGACCAGGCCAGCGCGCTGGTGCGGCAGGGCCGACTGGCGGTGTACCCGTCCTCGCACGGTCAGGAGGCGTGCCAGGTCGCCGCGGCGCTCGTGCTCGACGAGCCCGACTGGCTCTTTCCCACCTACCGCGATGCCGTCGCGATCATCGGGCGCGGAGTCTCACCCGCCGACGCGATGGTGCTGCTGGCCGGCGACTGGCACAGCGGATACGATCCCGCCGAGCATCACGTCGCCCCGCAGGCGACACCGCTGGCGACGCAGCTGCTGCACGCCGTCGGCTTCGCGCAGGCCGCGCGGCACCGCGGCGAGAGCACCGTGGTGCTGGCGCTGTGCGGCGACGGCGCGACGAGCGAGGGCGACTTCCACGAGGCGATGAACTTCGCCGCCGTGTTCCACGCGCCTGTGGTGTTCTTCGTGCAGAACAACGAGTTCGCGATCTCGGTGCCGCTGTCGCGCCAGAGCGCCGCTCCGTCTCTCGCGCACAAGGCGATCGGGTACGGGATGCCCGGTGAACGCGTCGACGGCAACGACGTCGCCGCCGTGCTCGCCGTTCTCGGCGAGGCGGTGGATCGGGCTCGCAGCGGCGGCGGACCGTCGCTCGTCGAGGCGCACACCTACCGGATGCAGGCGCACACCAACGCGGACGACGACACCCGCTACCGCGAGCGAGACGAGGTGCAGGCGTGGATCGAGCGCGACCCGCTGACCCGGCTTCGCGCGCACCTCGTCGCGCAGGATGCCCTCTCCGACGATGACGAGCAGCGCATCGCGGCGGGCGCCGAGCGCATCGCCGCCCAGCTGCGTGCCGCCCTCAACGCCGACGCCGACCTCGACCCCGAGGATCTGTTCCGCTTCGTCACGGCCGAGCGGTCATCGCAGCTGGAGGAGCAGTGGCGGATGCTGCAGGGCGAGATCGCACGGGATGCTCTGACGCAGGCGGGAGCACAGCCATGAGCATCGCATCCGACCTCCGCCCCGATCAGGCCACTCCTCATGTCGTCGGCACGATGACCATGGCCGCCGCCCTCAACCGCGCCCTCGCCGACGCGATCCAGGAGGATCCCGCGGTCGTCGTCTACGGCGAGGACGTCGGCGCCCTCGGTGGCGTCTTCCGCATCACCGACGGCCTCGCAGAGCGCTTCGGCGAGGACCGCTGCTTCGACACCCCGCTCGCCGAGGCCGGCATCGTCGGCACCGCGGTCGGCATGGCCATGAACGGCATGCGGCCGGTCGTCGAGATGCAGTTCGACGCGTTCGCGCTGCCGGCGTTCGAGCAGATCGTCAGCCAGGTCGCGAAGTTCGGCAACCGCACGCGCGGGTCGATGCGGATGCCGCTGGTCATCCGCATCCCGTTCGGCGGCGGCATCGGGGGCGTGGAGCATCACTGCGATTCGTCCGAGGCCTACTACGCGCACACGCCCGGTCTCACGGTCGTGTCGCCGTCGACCCCGCAGGACGCCTATTCGCTGCTGCGCGCCGCGATCGCCTCGCCCGATCCGGTGATCTTCCTCGAGCCGAAGAAGCTCTACTGGTCGAAGGGCGAGGTCGACACCTCGATCACCGCCGAGCTCGGCACCGCCCAGATCGTGCGGGATGGCACCGACGTCACCCTCATCGCCTACGCGGCGATGGTTCCGGTTGCCCTCGAGGCGGCCGAGATCGCCGCCGAGGAAGGACGCAGCGTTCAGGTCATCGACGTGCGCTCGCTGTCGCCGTTCGACGACACGACGGTGACCGCAGCCGTGCGCGCGACCGGACGCGCGGTCGTCGTCGCCGAGGCGCCCGGCTACGCGAGTGTCGCAAGCGAGATCCAGGCTCGCGTCTTCGAGCGGTGCTTCGAGCACCTCGAAGCGCCGGTGCGCCGGGTGACCGGCTTCGACACCCCGTACGCGCCGCCGAAGCTCGAGCACTGGTATCTGCCCGACGCCGATCGCGTGCTGGATGCCATCGACTCGCTCTACCCCGACGATGAGGAGACGACGCGATGACAACCGCGACAGCACGGGTCTTCCGCCTGCCGGATCTCGGCGAGGGACTCACCGAGGCGGGTCTCGTGCAGTGGCTGGTGGCGGTCGGCGACACGATCGCCACCGACCAGGCCATCGCCGAGGTCGAGACGGCGAAGAGCATCGTCGAGCTGCCCTCGCCGTTCGCCGGCGAGGTCACGGCTCTGCACGGCGTACCGGGAGACGTGATCGCGGTGGGCGCGCCCGTGCTGNNGCACGGGACCGACGCGGCGGAGACGGTTCCGGATGCCGAGAAGGAAGCGTATCGCGCCGAAGAGCGTGCAGGTTCCGGCAACGTGCTGATCGGCTACGGCACCACCGAGCGCGCCTCGTCCGGCCGTCGCCGCGCACGAGCATCCGGCGCGGCGGTGCCGCCCGCTTCTCCTCAGCCCGCACCGCCTCAGGCCACCTCTCAGCCCGTACCGTCTCAGCCCACTCCTCAGCCCGCCCCGCCTCAACGCACCGTCGCGGTGCGCTCGCCGATCGTTCGCCGGCTCGCACGGGATCTCGGCGTCGACGTGCGACAGCTCGAGGCGACGGGAGCAGACGGTGCTGTCACGCGTGCCGATGTGCTGCGGGCCGCGAACGCCCTCGAGGGGCAGCAGGAGCAGGCATCCGGAACGTCGCCGCAGAAATCCGGCAGCGCCGCAGACACGGTCGAAGGACTCGCCGTCGCCTCGCGCGAGCGGCTGTCGCCGATGCGCAGAGCGATCAGCGCGACGTTGAGCCGCAGTCGCGCCGAGATCCCCGAGGCCACCGTCTGGGTCGACGTCGACGCCACCGAGCTGTGGCGGGCGCGCTCGCGCATGGCACCCGAGGGGCAACGAGCCCCGTCGCTCACCGCGCTCGTCGCGCGGTTCACGCTGATGGCCCTCGCGGACTTCCCGCTGCTGGCGTCGCGTCTCAGCGACGACGCCTCCGAGGTCATCTCGTTCGACGGCGTGAACCTCGGCGTAGCCGCCGACACCGAGCGCGGTCTGATGGTGCCGGTCATCAGCCGAGCGCACGAGCTGACCGTCGCGGAGCTCGACGCGCAGCTGCGCGAGCTCGCAGCCACGGCACGATCGGGCCGGATGCCGGCCGAGCGACTGCGCGGGTCGACCTTCACCATCAACAACTACGGGAGCCTGGGCGTCGACGGGTCGGCCGCGATCATCAACCACCCTGAGGTCGCGATCCTGGGCGTCGGTCGCATGATCGAGCGGCCGTGGGTCGTCGAGGGTCAGATCGTCGCGCGGCGCATCACGCAGCTCTCGCTCGTCTTCGACCACCGGGTCTGCGACGGCGGCTATGCAGCCGGGTTCCTGCGCCGTGTGGTGGAGCTGATCGAGCACCCGCTGCGGGCGTTCGGCAGCCTCTGAGCCGTAGGCGTGCCGTCAGCGCGCGATCGCGACGGCTGCCGCCTCTCTGGCCTCCGCCGCCGTGGCTGCGGCGAGCGCGGCCTCCGCGGCGGCGCGGCACTGCTGTGGGGTCAGGGCCCCGAGAGCCGCCGCCACCCGGCCGAGCGAGCGCGGTGTCATCGACAGGCTGGTGGCGCCGAGCCCCACGAGCACGGGGGCGAGCGCCGGGTCTCCCCCGGCCTCGCCGCACACGCCGACCGCACGGTTCGCCGCTCGACCGGCTGAGCCGACGGCGGCGATCAGCCGCAGCACGGCCGGCTGCCACGGGTCGGTGAGGTCGCCCAGCTCGCCCAGGAGGCGATCGGCCGCCAGGGTGTACTGGGTGAGGTCGTTGGTGCCGAGGCTGACGAAGTCGACCACCTCGAACATCTCTGCCGCGAGGATCGCCGCCGACGGGGTCTCGATCATCACGCCCACCCGTTCGAGACCGGCGGCCCTGGCAGCGGCGGCGAACTCGCGTGCCTCCTCGACGGTGGCGATCATGGGCGCCATCACCTCGACGTGCGCGGACTCGGCCGACGCCGCCTCGGCCAGCGCGCGCAGCTGATCGTCGAGCAGCTGAGGGTTGCGTCGGGCGATGCGGAGTCCGCGGACCCCGAGCGCCGGGTTCTGCTCGTGATCGGCGTTCGCGAACGGCAGCGGCTTGTCGCTGCCCGCATCGAGCGTGCGCACCACGACCTTGCGCCCGGGGAAGGCCGCCAGCACCCCGCGATACGCCGCGACCTGCTCGGCGACGGTGGGTGCGTCGGTGCGGTCGAGAAAGCAGAACTCGGTGCGGAACAGACCGACGCCCTCCGCGCCGGCGGCGGCTGCGGTTCGGGCATCGGTCGCGTGGCCGACGTTGGCGAGCAGCGGAAGCGACGATCCGTCGGCCAGCCGTCCTCTCCCGTCGAACGGCGTGACGGTCGCGGCGTGCGTCGCCTGTCTCTTATACACATCTGACGCTGCCGACGAACTCTAGGGTGTAGATCTCGGCGGTTGCCGCATCATTAAAAAAAAGAAGATAGCAATCACCTACCAACACACGACCCGCGCCACTCGTAGTTTGAGTATGATTCA
>NZ_MJIR01000085.1:0-7087 GCF_001878835.1 Microbacterium sp. AR7-10
CCCCGGGCAGCGGTTCGGTGATGAACACCGGCGTGCCCTCGAGCGTCGTGTGCAGGGCGTCGAGCTCGCCCTCGATCCCTTCGAGTTCACCGGCCAGCTGCTCGGCCGCCGCGGCGTACTGCGCCTTGCCCGGCGGGTCGATCTCGGCGAGGTCGGCGGCGATCTGCTCGGAGACGTGCGAGACGGTGTGCACGTCGAACCAGACGTGCTCGTTGAATCCGTCGATGTGCGCGTGGCCCTCGTGCTCGTCGGCATGCTCGTCGTCGGCGACGACGGCATCCGGGTAGTCGTGCGAGAACTCCGCGGCCGTGATGACGACGGCATCCGAGCCGGCGATCAGCTCGTCCATGAACGCGTCGTATCCGCCGCCGTTCTCGATGACGAGGTCGGCCTTCTGCACCGCGAGACGATCGCGGGCGGTCGCCTCGTATCCGTGCGGATCCTTCGCCGCGGAGTCGATCAGACTGGTCACCTCGACCCGATCTCCGCCGATCTCCGCCGCGAGCTCACCGTAGACGTTGGTCGAGGCGACGATCTGCAGCGCGCCACCGTCCGCATCCGCATTGCCGGCGGTGGCCGTGCATCCGGTCAGGGCGAGAGCGGATGCGGCGGCCAGGGCGAGGGGCAACAGACGCGACTTCATGATCGCCAGTCTAAATGCTAATGAGAACCATTCTCAACTCGACGACGGTCCCCGGCTTGACGGTCAGCGAAGAGCGGGTCGGCGAGGTCAGAAACGTACGCGAACACGACGATTCGCGTACGTTTCCGACCACTCACGCCCGTGGCAGAGGGATCAGGCCTTGAGCCAGGCGGTCGCCTCTCCGGGCAGGGCGCGGGCGCGAAGCGGCTGGGTGGTCAGCACCACGGCATCCGCCTCGGCGCCGAGGTCGAACGGCTCGGTGCCGAAGTTCGTCACCACCTGCCAGCCGTTCGGGCGCGAGAAGCGCAGCACGTCCGCGCGTCCCGTGTCCTGCCACTCGAGCCGCTCCTCCGTCTGCAGTCGACGGCGCAGGGTCAGGGCCTCGCGGTAGAGCGAGAGGGTGGATGCCGGATCCGCGGCCTCGACATCCACCGCGTACTCGGCGAACCACGACGGCTGCGGCAGGTGCGCGCCGTCGGAGCCGAAGCCGAACGACGAGCCCTCGGCGGTCCAGGGCAGGGGAACGCGGCATCCGTCGCGGCCGAGGCCGTCGAACTCCGCGCCGCGGAAGAAGGCGGGGTCCTGGCGCTGCGCTGACGCGATGTCGGCCACCTCGTGCAGGCCCAGCTCCTCGCCCTGGTAGAGGTAGGTGCTGCCGGGAAGCCCGAGCAGCAGCATCGTGGCCGCTTCGGCGCGCCGACGTCCCTGTTCGCGGTCGAGTTGATCCTCGGGGCCGCCGGCGGCCACCCACTCCGTGCCCTGCTTGACGCGCCGTCCGTTCAGCGGTGCGAGCCCGTAGCGGGTCGCGTGCCGGGTCACGTCGTGGTTCGAGAGCACCCACGTCGTCGACGAGCCGGTCAGCTCGCTCTGCGCGAGGTTGACGGTGATGAGGCTGCGGAACTGCTCCGCGTCGAAGTCGGCCTCCAGCAGGTCGAAGTTGAACGCCTGTCCGAGCCCTTCCGCCGAGGCGTAGCGGGCCCGTCGCTCGGGCGTCTGCACCCACGCCTCCGCGACGGCGGTGCGCGGCGGATCGTACTCATTGAACACGCGGCGCCATTCGGCGTAGACCTCGTGCACGTCGTCGCGGTCGGTGATCGGATGCTGTCCGGTGGTGCTGTCGATGGCCTCCAGCTCGGCACGGCTGGGCAGCGGCTCGGTCAGATCCTTCGTGAGCATGTGGGCGACGTCGATGCGGAAGCCGTCGACGCCGCGGTCCGACCAGAACCGCAGGGTCTTCACGAAGTCGGCGCGCACCTCGGGGTGCGACCAGTTCAGGTCGGGCTGCTCGACGGCGAAGTGGTGGAAGTACCACTGGCCGTCCTCCACGCGCTCCCACGCCCCGCCCCCGAACACCGACACCCAGTCGGTGGGCGGCTCGCTGCCGTCCGGACCGGTGCCTTCGCGGAAGATGTACCGCTCCCTGGCAGCAGAGCCCCGTCCCGCGGCCAGCGCCTCCTGGAACCATTCGTGCAGGTTCGACGAGTGGTTCGGGACGATGTCGACGATGACGTGGATGCCGCGCTCGCGCAGCGCCTGCACCATCCGGTCGAACTCCTCGAGCGTGCCGATGCGGGGGTCGACGTCGCGGTAGTCGGCCACGTCGTAGCCGCCGTCGGCGAGCGCGGACGGGTAGAAGGGGCTGAGCCAGACGGCGTCGATCCCCAGCTCGGCCAAGTAGTCGACGCGGGAGAGGATGCCGGCGATGTCGCCGATGCCGTCGCCGTTCGCGTCAGCGAAGCTGCGCGGGTAGATCTGATAGACGGCGGCCTGGCGCCACCAGGTGGTGGGGTCGGTGGCGTTCTGCTCGGCGAGGGACGGGTCGGTCATGAAGCTCCTTGTCTGGCGGGTGGTCTGGTCGGTCTGGTGGATGGATGGGCCTGGAGGGTCGTCGGGTCGGCCTGGAGGGTTGCGGGTGGCGCCGAGGCGTCAGCCCTTGACGGCACCCTGGGTGACGCCTTCCATCACCCATCGCTGGGTGAACAGGTAGGCGACGATCGCGGGCGCCATCGCCATCAGGTACGAGGCGAAGGCGACGTTGTAGTTGTTGCTGAACTGGTTCTGGAACAGGTTCTGTCGCACCGGAAGGGTCTGCAGGTTCGGGTCGGAGATGATCAGCGACGGCATCATGAAGTCGTTCCACGCGTATAGGAAGGCGAAGATGCCGACCGTGGCGCTCATCGGAGCGAGCAGGGGGAAGATCAGTCTCCAGAAGGTCTGCCAGGTGGTCGCGCCGTCGATGCGCGCGCTCTCCTCGAGCTCGATCGGGATCGATCGCAGGAACGCGGTGAACAGCAGCACGCTGAAGCTGAGCTGGAACATCGTGGCGAGGATGATCACGCCCATCGGGTTGTCGAGCCCGACCCGGCCGGTCAGCTGGATCTGCGGCAGGGCGACCACCGGGAACGGGATGAACATCGCCGCGAGCAGGTAGAAGAACGAGTACCGGAAGAATCGGCGATCCCAGTTGCGCACGATGGCGTACGAGGCGAAGGCGGCGAGCACGATCGTCGCGATCACGGTTCCGGCGGTGACGGCCATCGAGATCGCCGCGCCGACAGGGAACCTTGTGAGGTTCCACGCCTGCACGAATCCGTCGACGCTGAACGGCGCGGGCAGCGAGAACGCGTTGCCGTCGACGGCCTGGCCGGTGGTCTTGAACGCCATCGAGATCGTGACGTAGAGCGGCAGCAGCACGGTGACCGCGCACAGGAGCAGGATGATGGTGCCCGACCAGTTGACGCGCTCCATCTTCTGACGCTGTCGGCGGCCCTCGGGTCCGAGGACGATGGCGGTGGTGGATGCCGTGGTGAGAGCAGGCTGGGTGGTCATCAGAGCGCATTCCTTCCGCGCGTCAGCGAGAGCTGGAGCAGGGAGATGAGGACGGCGACGATGAAGAAGATCGTCGCGTTCGCCATCTGGTAGGCGTAATCGCCGCCGTTGAAGCCCGCGATGATCGTCATCGCGACGCTGCGGGTGGAGGTGCCGGGTCCGCCGTTGGTGAGACCGACGATGATGTCGTAGGCGTTCAGGAAGCCCTTGAACCCGAGGATGACGTTGATCACCACGTACCCGGCCACCAGCGGCACCGTGATGCGCATCAGCTGCTGGGTCTTGGTTGCGCCGTCGATCGACGCCGCCTCGTACACGTCACCGGGCACCGACAGCAGCCCGGCGATGTAGATGAGCATCGTGCCCGGGATGGCCTGCCACGCCGTGACGATGACGATCGCGACCCACGCGAGGTCGGGGTTGGCCAGCAGGCTCGTCTGCAGCCACCCGATTCCCGTCGCCGCTCCGACCGCCGGGATCGAGTTGGAGAACAGGAAGTTGAAGACGTAGGCGATGATGATGCCCGAGATCACCATCGGGATGACGAAGACGGTGCGCAGGCCGGTCTTGAACCGGATGCGCGAGGTGAGCCCCACCGCAAGCAGGAACGCGACGATGTTCACGACGATCACCGTGGCGATCGAGAACCCGAAGGTGAACAGGTAGCTCTGCAGGATGGCCGGATCGCTGAACATCGCGATGTAGTTCGTCAGCCCGTTGAAGCTCCAGTCGCCGAGCCCGATCGAGTCGGTGAAGCTGAAGAAGATGCCGATCACGCCGGGGACGGTGATCGCCAGGGTGAACAGCACGAGGGTGGGGACGAGGAAGAGATAGTAGATCGGCTCGACGCGGCGACTGCTGCGCCGGCGGGTGCGGTCGCCCTGCGTGATGACCGTGGAGGTGGTGCTCATTCTGCCGACTCCTTCGTCTGGCTGGTGGGCGCCGGGGCGCGGAAGGCGATGCGCGCCCAGTCGGCGTCCATCGTGCGCAGGATGTCGGCGGGGTCGGCCCCGAGCACCATGGCCTGCGCGTAGTTGAAGACGGGGATCGTCTTGGGCACCAGCACCGACGGGCCCTGGTAGATGCGGCCGTCGTCGTAGTACTCGATCATCCCCTCGATGCGCGGATCGTCCGGCGCAGGCGCACCCTCGAGCGGGGTGAACCCGAGCTGCGACGCGTTGTACGCCTCGATGTGCTCGGGCAGGTAGAGGTACTCCAGGAAGTCCCTGGCGGCTTCCTGGTGCCGCGACTCCTCCGGGATCATCGCCGCGAGGTCCATGTTCACCCGCACGGCGAGGTCGTCGGGGTCGTCGGTCATCGGCAGCGGGAAGGTGCCGAGTTCGAGGTCGGGCGCGGTCTTGGCGATCTCGCTGAACGCCCACGGGCCCTGCAGGTACATGGCCGCCTCGCCCCGTGAGAAGGCGAGGTTGCCGTCGCCGTAGCCGCGGCTGGGTGCGTCATCGTTCGTGTACTCGGTCGCGAGGGTCAGCATCCGATCCATCGGCTCGGCGAAGTCCTTCTGAAACGACACCTCCGAATCGGGGCCGACCTCGGTGCCCTCCTTCGCCAGCGCGTCGAAGAAGTCGAGCACGTCGAGCGAACCGCCCACCGAGTAGTCGTACCACCCCTGACCGACGGTCCAGTCGTCTTTGAACGTGCCGTAGAACGGGGTGATGCCCGCCTCTGTCAGCTGGTCGGCGAGCTGCAGCAGCTCGTCCCAGGTGCGCGGCACCTCGAGCCCCTGCTCCTCGAAGATCTGCTTGTTGTAGATGACCGATGCGGCCATCACCGAGTACGGCAGGGCGCTCGTGCGCCCCTCGCACGAGCCGTACTGCGCCATGAGCGGCTGCAGGTCGTCGCGCACGTTCTTCGCCGCGTCGGTGCCGCCGAGATCGCTGAGCGCGCAGCGCTGCACGAACCGAGCGACCTCGTAGTTGTAGTTGGCGAGCATGATGTCGGGCGGGTTTCCCCGGACGAAGCTCGCCGAGACGACGTCGACACCCGAGGTGTCGATCTCGACGCGCACGTCGTCCTGCGAGTCGTTGTAGTCGGCGACGACCTTCGTCATGAACTCGATCGCCTCGCGTTTGCTGAACGTGAAGCGGATGGTCTCGCGGCCGTCTGACGAGCAGCCGACGAGCGCGGAGCCGAGCAGCGCGAGCGCCGCAGCGCTCGCCGCCGCGCGCACCGCGCGAGGAGATTTCACAGACACCGTCGTCCTTTCGATCTGAAGATCCAGAGAGTAAATCTAATCACTAGATCTAATCGCTTGCCGGTACTCTCTCAGAGGGGAGGGAAGAGGTCAAGACCTGTGAGCGATATCTCCGCAGATCTCGGCACCGGCAGAGCCAGCGTCGGAGCGGTGCTGGACTACGCCTGGACCGCGGGAGAATTCACGGCGACGGATGCCATGGCATCCATCTCCATCACCCGATCCACCGCGATCGAAGCGCTCGCCACCCTGGTCGGCGCGAAGATCCTGACGGAGCTGCCGAATGCCAGAGCGGCTGGAGCGTATCGCGCCGGCCGCCCGGCCCGGCGCTTCACGCTCTCCCCCGACCTCGGTGTGGTGGCGGGCATCGACGCGGGCGACACGCATCTCGCGGTCACGATCGCCGATCTGCTCGACACCACGCTCGCGCATCGTCGTGTCGAACTCGACCCCCGGCAGACCCCGGCGCAACGACGAGCCACGATCCTGCAGCACCTCGATCGATCTCTGGCCGAAGCCGGCCAGACCCCCGAGTCGCTGCTGGCGATCTGCGTGGGCGTCGCCGCTCCGGTCGACCGCGACGGCGCCTCTCCGCCGCATCCGCAGGGATTCTGGGAGCGCACCAACCCTGGCCTCGCGGCAGCGCTCGCCGACCGGGCGCCTGTCGTCGAGGTCAAGAACGACGCGCTCGTCGCCGCCGTCGCGGAGGGCTCGCTGGGCGAGGCGGTCGGATGCCGCGACTACGTCGCTCTGCTGGCCGGTGAGCGCTTCGGCGGCGGGGTCGTCATCGACGGTCACCTCCTGCACGGTGCGCACGGCGGCGTCGGCGAGGGCATCGTGTTCGATCACATCATCGGCGTGGGCTCGGCCTTCGGTCTGAGCTACGCGGTGCAGGACGAGGTGCGCGCCGCCGTGACCCTCGGCGAGATCGACGGCCGGGGGCCGGTCGGCGGGCTCTCGGATGCCGCCCGCATCGATCCGCGCACGGTGCTCGCGGCAGCCGCCGCCGGCGATCCGGACGCGGTGCTCGTCTGCTCGCGGGTCGGAGAGAAACTCGCGCGCATCGTGGGCGTGCTCGGCAGCATGTACGACCCCGCGCGCGTGATCGTGTGCGGGGCGATCGCCGAGAGCATCGAGCCCGTGGTCGCCGCGGCGCGCGCCGTGCTGCCCGATCAGCTGCACCTTCCAGCACCCGAGCTGCTCGCGTCGTCGCTGGGCGCGGAGGTCGTCTCGCTCGGCGCCGTGGCGACCGCGCGACGCGCAGCGCGCGAGCGCGCCGTGCCCCTGCTCGCCGAGCGCCGCCTCGCGCGCGCCTGACCCCCTCCTCCCCCACCCCAACCGCTACTCGCTCCGGTATGAGTTCGTGCCGCTTCCCGGTGCAAGAAGCGGCACAAACTCATACC